>JAGGZT010000013.1 GCA_021161905.1 Acidobacteriota bacterium
AAATATTATGGATCAGTATCCCTTTGGACCCCAAAAAGCCGCGCTTATTGAGATAGTGGCAAATTCTCTTGATGCAAAGGCTTCTTGTATTCAAATAACTCTCAACAAAGATAAGGGAACTTTGGAAGTACTAGATGATGGCTGTGGTATGGATAAGACAGAATTTAAAAAATATCATGATTTTGCTGGTACTTCTAAAGATAGAGGTAGCGGTATTGGGTTCGCAGGCCAGGGTGCTAAACTTGCTTTAAATTTTTGCAAAGAGGTTTTGACTGAGACTTGGTCTGTGTCGCCCCGTTATCAAGGGTACTCACGGTGGTGGCTCAAAAAGGGAAAAGCGCCCTACGAGATTCATGATAACGAGCTTTTGACGCTTAAAGATATTGGGACAAAGGTTACCTTATATTTGAAGGATAAAAATGTTTACTCGGAGGAGTTGATAAAGGATCTCTTACTTGAACATTATTTCCCCTTGCTTAATCCTAATTTAAGAGAAGAAAAAATATATAGAGAATTGTATAAAGATGGTGTGAAAGTTTTATTAAATGGGGAAGAGGTAATTACCCCTCCTGAATATACTTTGGAAGATGGGAAAAACATAAAGATCGTTTATAAAAAAAAGGAGGCTTACGGTATATTTTGGAGGGTTAAGAGTGAATGTGCCTATCCGGGAGTAATGATATGTACCTATGGGAAAGTGATCAAGCGGACTTCCTTTAACAAAGAGCCAAGAGGAAAAGAAAAAATTATTGGTTGGATTGAGGCACCTTGGTTGATTGAAGCTGTTACTACCGATAAATGTAGATTTCAAGAAGGGAATAAAGCTTGGAGTAATTTTTCCAGAAAAGCTCAGAAAGAATTTTCTAAGTGGCTTGAAGAAATAGGGCTTTTAGAGAAACCAGAGAAGAAGGGGTATATTAGTTTAGAAAAAGAGATAAATTCAATATTAAAACATATACCTGAACTCTCTTTTTTCGGTAGCACAACTCAGCGAGAAGTGCCTATACCAGATAAAAACGGGATGGAGAGAGAAGTGAAAGAAGGAGTACAAAGGGTTTCAGGCGATAAAGGAGGCGATACAACTGGAGAAGGAGTCCCCATTCATCCTGGTGATGAGCCCGGGGAGGCTCCCAGTGATCAGTTGGGTGATGGACGTCCCGCCACACTTACCAGAAGAACAGTTAGAGGAGGTGTAGGAATAACGGAAGTAGATAGACCAGACTTAAATGATAAAGAAGCTTGGTTTGATGGAGAAACAGTTAGCATAAATAAGTCTCATTCTGCCTACGCAAAGGCAAAGAATAAAGGGTTATTGAATTATCATATTTTAAAAGTTATTGTACTATCTTTAATCGAATATAGTGTAGGGAAGGGACCGGAGTTTCCATATCAAAAGATTTTCGAACTTCAAGAGAAATTTTTTAGGTTGTGGGGAGAAAAAGGATGAATGAAAATGTAAGGATTCCTGTACAGATAAAGAGAGTCAAAGATCCAAGTGGTAGGGAGATAATGAAAGCTACTGTTCCTATGAATCTTATTTTCGAGAAAGATTTTAATCCAGACTGGTTTGAGAGAGAGTTGGCAAAATTTGAGGAAAGGTATTTCAATCTTGTGACTCATTTAAAATCTCTTCTGAAGAAGATTCGCATTAAAAAACCAAAGGATGGGAGAGTATTGCTGTATTGGGAATTTGGCAATGAAATTATAGAATTTAAAGAACAAAGCAAAAATAATGCTTTATTTTTAGAGAATTTGACAAAATCTTTAGCTAGAGATGTTGAAGTTTCAGATAAAATCATTACACGGTGTACACGCTTCAGGTCTCTTTACCCCGACATTACTCAAATTGATCCTAATAGATCTTTTGACAGTTACGTTGCAGAATTTGAAGGTGGATATATTTCCGCAAGAAGGCAAGGTAGAAGAGAGGGAGGGTAGGTTCATCTAAGTTGGGAATGAGCTGCTCAGCGATCAAGCTTACCAAGAGGGGAAGGAATCATCTCCTCTTCATCATCGCCATTCTCATCGCCGCGGTAAATACCGGCAATAACTTGCTCTATCTTATTCTCTCCTTTATGCTTTCCCTCCTTTTCTTCTCCTTCTTCGCCCCTCGATTTCTCTTTAAAGGGGTTGATATCGCGATCGAGCTCCCTCCCTATCTCTATGCCGGGGAGAGGGCAAGACTAAAGGTGCGGATAGAAAACAGGAAGCGGTATCTACCATCTCCTCCCTTCTACCTCAAAGCCCTCGGTTCCCTTCCTTTATCCACTCCTCCGTTTTTGCCCTCGGTTCTTGGAGGAGAGAGCTTCGAGGACCTTTTGTTCGAAGAGGTGAGGAGGCGTGGTCTCTATCGGATGGAAGGGCTTCTTGCTGCTACCCCCTATCCCTTTGGACTTTTCCTATCTGCGAAGACGGTGCCTACCGAAGAGAGGGAATTCCTCGTCTATCCCCGGATATTCCCTATCTCTTCGTTCATCGTCCACGGTATTCCTGGGGAGAAGGCGATGGTAAGTCTGTTCAAGGGGCGTTCGATGAGCCTCCGCAATATACGGGACTATACCTATGGGGATGAGGTTCGCTTCCTTCACTGGAAGGCATCGGCGAAGCTATCCAAGTTGATGGTCAAAGAGTTCTCGAGGAAGGAGGAGTTGAAGGTAACCATCCTACTTCCCACCTTCGTTTCTCCGAATTTTTCCCGCGAGGAGTTCGAGCTCAGGGTCAGCTTTGCCGCCTCCCTTGCTTTCTACCTGATCGGGAGGGATTATTTTGTCCGTCTCATCACCTCTCATTCTCAGGTTCCTTTCGGCGTCGGAGGGGTTCAATTGCATAAGATCCTCCGGGAACTCGCCCTCGTTGAGCCGGTTACCAGGGCTTCCGAGGATTTGGTAGAGAGGGAGCTCAAGGCGGGTGAGGCTTCTCTTTCCTCCTTTCGGGTGTTGATCGCTGATAGGGAGTATCCCCTTCCCAGAGGAGCGCTGGTGGTTCCCCTCACCGCTATTGAGAGGATAGGAGGAAAGGAGAAGGAAAGGGAGGATCCCGAATGAAGGCTTCCTTTTCTCATCATAAGGGAAGGGTCATTCTTCTATCCTATCTCCTTGTTTCTGCAAGCACCCTCTCCTTGATCCTCACTGGTGCCATTTCTCCCATTATCTCCTTTTTGGTGATCTTAGCCATCCCGGTAAGCTTTTTCTTCTCGGAGGAGCTTATGCGGAACAAGCTTTATGCTGGGGCTTGGAATATCGCCGCCCTTCTTTATATCTTTTTCTTCATCGTGGATACTGGAATGATCAGCCGTTCCCTTATCATCTCGGTGACCCATCTCCTTCTCTTTATCTCGGTGTTCAAGCTCTTCAACCGGGTTGAAGAGCAGGACTATCGCCAGCTCTATCTGGTCAGTTTCCTCTCGATGCTTGCTGCAGCGAGCCTCACCGCGGAGATGAGCTTTTTAATCGGCTTTATCCTCTTTATCTTTTCCTGGGTGGCGGTTCATACCTACCTCAATTCCTGTGGTGAACCCTTCTCCTTTTTGGTTCCTGATGCTGCATTCTTGGCAGAAACGGTAAAGGCAAAGCCTCCCTCCCGGTTCAATTTCCTCGTCATCCCCGGTCTTCTCCTCCTTTTTACCGGGGTTTTCTTTATAATAATCCCTCGGATGGAAGCGGGCTATGGTGGAGGGGGGATGAGAGGGAGGATGGTCTCCGGTTTTTCCGAGGAGGTTTTCTTGGGGGAGCAGGGCAAGATTTCCTCGAGCCCCCGGGTGGTGATGCGGGTTAGACTGGGGAAGAAGGGCTACGATGACAGGAGGTTCATCCACCTGAAGGGGATAGTCCTCGATTATTACGATGGGGCAGGCTGGCGCCGGAGCGATATCAGGGAATATCGATTGAGGGAGGATTCATCAGGTTGGTTCACCATTTCCCCAAGGCTTGCCAGGAAGAGAGGGCTTGTTCGAGAGGAGATATACCTCGAACCGGTATCGAGCCGGGTGCTTTTTTGCGGGGGGAGGGTGGCTCGATTACGAGGTCCCTTCCGCTATCTGTTCATCGATTTGGCGGGTTCTCTCTTGCTTCTTTCTCCCCATTATCATCGGAAGAACTACACCGTTTACGCCGACTTGAGCCTGCCATCTCCGGAGAGATTGAGAAGGGCGGGTGAGGCTTATCCTGCTTCGATCTCCTACAAATACCTCGAACTTCCCCTGCTTTCCCCGGAGATAGGGGCGCTTGCCGAGCGGATCACCAAGGATAAGCCCACCCCGTACGACAAGGCGGTAGCTATAGAGGATTATTTAAGAAAGAATTATACATACACCACCGAGCTCCCGCCGGTAGGGGCGAGTTTTGATCCTCTTTACACCTTTCTCTTCGAGACCAAGAAAGGGCACTGTGAGTACTTCGCCACTGCGATGGCGGTGATGCTCCGTTCCCTCGGGGTGCCGGCGCGGGTGGTAAACGGTTATCTGAGAGGGGAGTACAACCCCATAGGTCGGTATTACCTCGTTCGGGCACGGGATGCCCACAGTTGGGTCGAGGTTTACTTCCCCGGCTATGGTTGGGTGGAGTTCGACCCCACCCCGATAGCGGAATACGATCGTCTTATGAGATTACGGAACCTCTCCTTCCTCGGCAGTCTCATCGATTCTGCCAAGCTCGCTTGGGATAAGAGGGTTATCTTCTATAACTTAAACGATCAGGTGCGGTATTTGGCAGTAGCAAAGGAGAAGCTCGCCTCCTTCTCCTTGAAAGTTAAGTCCCTTTTCTCCCCCTCTTTTATCTTTAAATTTCTCTTTGTTTCCCTTCTCCTCTTTATGCTTTTCTTTTTCCTTCCTTTTCGCTTCTTTCCCTTTTTCAGGAAGAAAGGCGAGGAGAAGGGAAGTCCTCCTTGGTTCTATCAGCGTTTTCTCAAGATCGTGAGAGGAAAGGGGTTGGTTCGTGAGCCCCATCTTACCCCGTCTGAATTTGCCCACCTGCTTCGTGCGGAATTGCCAAAAGATCAACCTGCCATCGATCTTGTTACCGAGTGTTATTATCTCGTCCGCTACGGTGGGGTAAAGCTATCGAGGAGAAGGGAGGAGGAGATAAAGGAGGCGCTTTCCGCTTTAAGGAGGAAGGGATGAGTGGGGAGCGAGGGAGGACGACGAAGAAGGAGATCATACTAAGAAAGGCGGAGGAGCTCCGGCTCCTCAAGGTTTACCGGCGGGATCTCGAGCGAATAAATGAAGAGCTCAGGAGAGAGCTGGGAGAGGAGGGTACCACCTCCCTTTCTTACATCGCCAATCTCCTTATCGAGGCGGGCTACGAGGTCCTTTATTCCGATTTCCTGGTGGATAAGAAGCTCCCCCCGGAGGAGGCAGAGTTATTCGATGAGCTCATCAAGTTCAAGGATTTTTCCGCTGCCGAGGAGAGCTTAAGGCGAATGAGCGCCCTTTACCGGGAGTTCAAGGAGAAGAACGATCGGGGTAAGCTAAGAAGGCTCAAAGAGCTTGCCGATACTGCCCGGCGTCGCGCCCTCCTCATCGCGGAGAACGAGAAGGTGGCAGAGAAGAAAAGGAAGGAGAAGAAGGAGATAGCCTTCTGGTTCGAGCTTTTCCGGGAGAACCCGGAGCTCTTTCCCGACTGGCTCGATTTGAGGAAGCGTTCTTCCGGGTTCAAGCGTCGTTTCGGAGGTTGAGATGGGTGGTTCCTATCAGCTTCTCATCCGTCTTTTTAAAGGAGTATCCCTTCGGGTGGGGAGGCTCGGGGAGTTCTTCTTCCCTGCCGGCTATTACATCTATTCTGGACGGGCGAAGCGAGCTCTTTCCTCCCGCATCATTCGCCACTTAAGGAGGAAGAAGCGAAAGAGGTGGCACATAGATTACCTCACCGCCCATCCTGAAGCGGAGGTCATCTCCATAGTCATCTATCCCGATCTCGATGAGTGTCGTCATCATCGGGAGATAGCGTCCCTACCCGGCGTTCGGGTGCCCGTTCCTCGATTCGGTAGCGGGGACTGTCGCAGTGGGTGTTCCGCCCATCTCCTTTATTCCCCTGTTTTCCTCTCTTTTTACGCTTTACAGGATTCTCCCTTACGGGATAGAATCGAGAAGGAAAGGAGGAAGCTATGATCTCGCGGGAAGAGGCGTTAGCCCTTGTTCGGGAAAAGGTGAACAACAAAAACCTGGTGAAACACTCATTGGCGGTTGAGGCGGGGATGAGGGCGCTTGCCCGTTATTTCGGGGAGGACGAGGAACTCTGGGGGCTAACCGGTCTCCTTCACGATATCGACTATGGCGAGACCGCAAAGGATCCTGATCGGCACGGTTTGGTTGCCCCGGAGATACTCGCCCCCTATGATCTCCCCGAGGAGATGATCTACGCCATAAAGGCGCATCCGGGCCATTTCCCGAGGGAGAGTTTGCTTGACAAGGCGCTTTTTGCCGTCGATCCCCTCACCGGTCTTATTGTGGCAGCTACCCTGATGCATCCTACGAGGAGGATAGTGAATGTAGATGTTCCCTTCGTTATGAGGAGGTTCAAGGAGAAGCACTTCGCCCGGGGGGCAAAGAGGGAGGATATAAAGACCTGTGAGGAGTTCGGGGTTCCCCTTGAGAAGTTCATCGAGATCGTCCTTTCCGGGATGAAGGAGATAGCGGATGAGCTCGGGCTCTGAGGGTAAGGGAAGGAAAAAGCTCCTTTTGGGAGCCCATATGTCCATCGGGGGTGGGGTTCATCTCTCCCTTATCCGGGGGGCGGAGCTCGGTTGTACTGCCATCCAGATATTCACCAAGAGCGCTCGGGGCTGGTATGCGAAGCCGATCCCGGAGGAGGATGTCCTCGCCTTCAAGGAGAATGTGAAAAAGACCGGGATTTGGCCCGTGGTAGCCCACACCTCCTACCTCATCGATCTCGGAACTCCGGACCCGGAGCGGCTTCAAAAATCGAGGGATTCGCTCGTAGTCGAGCTCGAGCGGGCAGAGCTTCTCGGTATCCCCTGTCTTGTTCTTCATCCGGGCTCTCATTTGGGGAAGGGGGAGGATGAGGGGATAAAAAGGATAGCGGAATCGCTCAACCTGGTTCACGAACGGACCAAGGGGTTCAGGGTGAAGATAGCCCTGGAGACGACCGCAGGACAGGGGACCAACCTCGGGTATCGGTTCGAGCAGATAGCGCGGATGATAGAGCTCACCGAGGAGGACGATCGCCTCGTCGTCTGTTATGATACCTGTCATACCTTTGCCGCGGGCTACGATATAAGGACGAGGGAGGGATATGAGCGGACATTCGCCGAGTTCGATGAGATAATCGGACTGAACAGGCTCCGGGTATTCCACTTGAACGATTCGAAGGGAGATTTAGGCTCGAGGCTTGATCGACATATCCACATCGGTGAGGGCAAGCTTGGGGTAGAACCGTTTCGGATGCTCCTGAACGATCCGAGGTTTTATGATCTTCCCTTTATCATCGAGACCCCGAAGGAGGACGATTGGGATCGCAGAAACCTCGAGCTTCTGCGGAGCCTTGCTTCTTAGCCATTTTTGTCGGAAAACAAGCCCTGCTGTTTTTTCGTATCTATATAGTGAAAACATTTAGTGAGGAGGTAATGTTATGCCTGAAAGGCAAAAAGGGGATGTGCTTACCGGCTTTCTTTGGATGTTTTTTCTTTCGCTTCTTCTTTTCTGGCTTCCGGTGATAGGTAGTTTCATCGCCGGTTTTGTCGGGGGGGGGAGAGGAAGGTAGGGAACTCGGTTCCGCCATCCTTGCCGCTCTACTTCCCGCCATCATCATCGGAGCCTTTTTCTTCTTCCTTGGAGGGAGTCTCACCGGTCTTCCCCTTATCGGGGTGCTCGTCGCTTCCGGGGCGTTCGTTATAGCCCTTTTTGCCTCTCTTCCCCTTATTTTGGGGGCGATAATAGGCGGGGCGACCGCGTGAGGGGTTTCCCTTACGGTCTGGTCAATATCTCTGGTCCTTCCTCGGTGATCGCCACCGTATGTTCGAACTGAGCGGATAGGCTTCTGTCCTTGGTCACCACCGTCCAGCCATCGGGTAATATCTCCACCTCGTAGCCACCGGCGTTTATCATCGGTTCGATGGCGATGACCAAGCCCGGTTTTATTCGGGGTCCTCTTCCTGGTGGTCCGTAGTGGGGGACTTGTGGGTCCTCGTGGAGTTTAGTGCCGATCCCGTGCCCGGTGAAATCGCGGACTACGGAGAAACCTTCACCTTCGACAAAGCGCTCGATCGCGTTCGAGATATCCCCGATCCTGTTTCCCACCCTCGCTTTCTCTATCCCGATATAGAGGGCGCGCTCGGTTACCTCAATGAGCCTTCTTGCCAGTTGGCTTACCTTCCCCACCGGCACGGTGATGGCAGCATCGCCGTAGTATCCCCCAAGCACCACCCCGACATCGATACTGATGATGTCCCCCTCCTTAAGTCTTCTTTTTCTGGGGATGGCGTGGACCACCTCCTCGTTTATCGAGGCGGTGATGGTATTGGGAAATCCGCGGTATCCTTTGAAGGCAGGGCGTCCTCCGTTCTTCCTTATTATCTCATAAGCTAAGGTATCGAGTTCGAGAGGGGTTACCCCCGGGGCGACCGCTTCCTTGAGCTTTTCGAGGACGAGGGCGGTGAGCCTACCGCTTTCCCGCATCCTTTCGATCTCTTCTTTTGTCTTGTAGATGATCATCCACTCTCACCGTTAGCTCGAATTAATCTTATTACAGATTTACAGTTTATAGCCAAGCCTTCCCCCTGTCAATCGCTCTTTCGTGGGCTGTAGTGATGCAGGCGAGGGAGAGATCGAGGAGCGGGGACCGGTTTTTGGTGGGATGAGGTGATTGTTTTACTTTCGTTCTATCCGCTTGATTCTTTTTCCCCCTCTGTGGTATGGTAAGGCGTTGCTTAGTGAGGAAGGAGGGATATTTCCTTAAAATGGTCCGCACCGATTATTGTGGCGCTTTAAGAAAGAAGGATGTAGGAAGAAGGGTGGTGCTTGCCGGTTGGGTCCATCGACGGCGCGATCTCGGTTCCCTCGTCTTCATCGATATCAGGGATCGGGAGGGGATAGCCCAATTGGTGATGAACGAAGAGCTATTCCCCGAGGCTCATAAGGTAGCGAAGACGCTCCGTCCAGAGGATGTCATCCTGGTTGAAGGAGAGGTGGTCCTTCGGGAGAAGGCTAAGGTGAACCCGAAGCTCCCCACCGGCGAGATAGAGGTGGTGGTATCCGCCATCACCGTGCTCAACCGTTCGGATACCCTTCCCTTTGAGATCGAGGAGGCGGATAAGGTAGCGGAGGAGCTAAGGCTCCGCTATCGCTACCTCGATCTCAGACGAAACCGGCTCAAGGAGAACCTCCTCCTCAGGCATAAGGTGACGCTCACTGTGCGGAACTACCTCTCGTCGCTCGGCTTCGTCGAGATAGAGACCCCCTTCCTCACCAAATCGACCCCTGAGGGGGCGAGGGACTTCCTCGTTCCGAGCAGGCTCTCTTCTGGCAGGTTTTATGCCCTTCCCCAATCACCCCAATTGTTCAAGCAGATACTGATGATAGCCGGTTTCGACCGCTACTTCCAGATCGTTCGCTGCTTCCGCGACGAGGACTTAAGGGCGAATCGCCAGCCGGAATTCACCCAGATAGACATCGAGATGTCCTTCATCACCCCGGAGGATATCTTCGGGGTGGTTGAGGGGATGTTGAAGGAGGTCTTCGCCCTCAAGGGGATAGAGGTGGAGACCCCCTTTCCCCGGCTTTCCTTTGCCGAGGCGATGGCGAAATACGGAACCGACAAGCCGGACATCCGCTTCGGGCTGACCTTTATCGACATAAGCGATGTCCTTCGTGATTCCGGTTTTCCTCCGTTTGAGAAGGTGCTTGAGGAGAAAGGGGCGATAAAGGGGATAAACTTGAAGGGGAAAGCGGCGTTCTATTCCCGTAAGGTGGTCGATGGGCTTACCGAGCTGGTGAAGGAAATGGGGGCATCCGGGCTGATCACGGTGAAGGTTGAGGCTGATGGAGTGAAATCACCCCTTACCAAGCATCTTACCGAGGGGAGGATGGAGAAGCTTATCTCCGCCCTCTCGATGGAGGAAGGAGATATCGCCTTTATCGTGGCGGGGGATGAGGAGGTGGTTGCCCGTTCCCTCGGTGGGCTGAGGCTTGAGCTCGGAAGAAGGGAGAAGCTCATCCCAAACGATCGCTATAGCTTCCTCTGGGTAGTGGATTTTCCCCTATTCGAGCTGACGGAAGAGGGAGAGCTTTCCTCGCGTCATCACCCGTTTACCTCTCCCAAAGAGGAGCATCTATCGTTGCTCGAAAAGGAACCCCTTTCTGTGCTTGCCGATTCCTACGACATCGTGCTTAATGGTGAGGAGATAGGTGGCGGTAGCATTAGGATCAACCGTCCTGATATCCAGCAGCGGGTGTTTGATGTTCTCGGGATATCGAGGAAGGAGGCGGAGGAGAAGTTCGGCTTTCTCCTGCGAGCTCTCTCCTATGGAGCGCCTCCCCATGGGGGGATCGCCTTAGGGCTCGATCGCATCGTGATGCTTCTTTCCTCCGAGGATTCCATAAGGAATGTGATCGCCTTCCCCAAGACCAGCTCCGGGCTCTGCCCCTTAACCGGAGCTCCCTCGGAAGTGAGGAGGGAACAGCTCGATGAGCTTTCGCTCGAGGTGAAGAAAAAGAAAGGGGATAAATAGATTTTTTGCTTGACGAGCCTTACTTTGTGCCGTATCATTGAATCGCTCCTGCCTGTATCTATTTGGGGTGGAAAGCCCGATTATGGGTTTGGGTGCAGGAGGGAGATGGGTTTTAATAATTTTAAAAGGTGAGGAGAGGAGGTGAGAAGGTGAGAAGGAGATATACCCTTATTTTTACTGTGGTATTGGTAGTGGCTATCTTCGGCTTCGTCGGTTGTTGCCGTAAGCCGCCGGTAGAGGTTTCTCAGGCAGAGAAAGCGTTAGAGAAGGCTAAGGGCGAGCAGGCTGAGGTCTATGTGCCCGAGGATTACGAGGCGGCAGAGAAGAAGGTGGTTCGTGCCGAGGCGATGGGCGAGGTGAAGAAGTGCAAGCAGGCGAAGCAGGAGGCTTTGGCAGCTATTAAGCTCGCCGATGATGTTGCCAAGAAGGCAGTGGAGGCGAGGAACAAGGCGAAGGCTGATGCGGAAGCGGCTGTTGCCAAGGCGAAGGAGGCGATCGCCAAGGCGGAGAAGGCTAAGGCTTGTGATCTCCTTCCCGCGGTGATGAAGCAGGCGAAGGCTCATCTGGCGATGGCGGAGAAGTACCTCGGCGATCCCGCAGCCTACAAGAAGGCGAAACATGTGGCTGATGTAGCGGCGATGATCGCGGAAAAGGCGACGATCGATGCTGAGGCGGTGGTGAAGTTGATCGAGGCGGAGAAGGCAAAGGCGGCGGAGAAGGCGAAGGCGGAAGCCAAGAAGGAGTTTGAGGAAGCGCTGAAGGCACATCCCCTCAACTGGGTGGTGAGGAAGGGTGAGTGCCTCTGGAAGATCTCCGAATATGAGCAGATCTATGGGGATCCCTTCCAGTGGCCCGTGATCTACAAGGCGAACAAATTCCAGATTAAGGATCCCGACCTCATTTATCCGGGGCAGAGCTTGGTCATTCCGCGGAATGTGCCTAAGGACCAGATTGAAGAGGCGATCCGCTTCGCCAAGCGGAGAAAGTGGCCCGTACCCGACTATCTGTTCGATGGTAAATAGCGTCATCTAATCTTTCAACTCTTACCTTTCTTTATGAAAGGTAAGAGTTGTTTTTTTATTGGTGAAAATGAAAACTATCGTTCTTCCAGAAGAGGGATTGAAGGAACTCTATGGAGTTAAAGATGAAAATCTGAAACTCCTTGAGGAGAGACTTGGGGTTAGCATCGCCGCTCGAGGAAACAATCTAATGATCGAGGGTGATGAGGAGAAGGTAGCTTTCGCCGAAAGGATAATAAACGAGTTTGTAAGGCTGGTAAAGGGAGGCTACTCGATAAAGAACGGCGATTTCAAAGTAGCGGTGAAGCTTCTTTCAGAGAACCCTTCCCTTTCTCTTGCCGAGTTTTTCCTGAGCACCCGGATCCATCCTTCAACGAAGAAAGAGGTTTCCCCGAAGAGCGTAAACCAGAAACGATATATTGAGGCGATAAAGCGATATGATATCGTCTTCGGGATAGGTCCGGCGGGGACTGGCAAAACCTATTTGGCGATGGCGATGGCTCTTTCCGCCCTTGAGAGCAAGCTGGTCTCCCGGATAATTCTCACCAGGCCCGCCCTTGAGGCAGGGGAGAAGCTCGGCTTCCTTCCCGGCGATCTTCTGGAGAAGGTGAACCCCTATCTCCGTCCTCTCTACGACGCCCTCTACGACCTCACCCACATCGATAAGGCACATCGTCTCCTCGAGCGGGGTTATATTGAGATAGCCCCGATCGCTTTTATGCGGGGGAGGACCCTGAGCGATTCCTTTGTTATTTTAGACGAGGCGCAGAACACCACCGTGGAGCAGATGAAGATGTTCCTCACCCGAATCGGGCTGAACTCCAAGGTGGTGGTTACCGGCGATATCACCCAGATCGATCTCCCTCAGGGAACCCTTTCTGGCTTGAAGGAGGCGATTAAAATCCTTTCTGGGATCAAGGGTATCTCCTTTATCTTTTTCGAAAAGAGCGATGTCGTCCGTCATCCTCTGGTTCAGGAGATAATTGATGCCTTCGAACGCCACGAGAAAGCGATGGATGAGAAGAAGGATAAGAGGCAATGATGAGATGGTGGATAGGGAAGGTCCCTAAAGGGGAGGGGGGCGAAAAGGAGAAGAAGCCCTTCTATTTCTTCATCTTCCGAAGTAAAACCGCCTACATCATCTTCTTCCTCGTTGCCATCACCCTCCTCCTTATGCCGCGGAGAGAGATGAAGGTTCGGGAGTATCGATTGAATGAGATCGCCCCGAGGGATATAAAAGCCCCACGCGATATCGTGGTTCTCGATGAGCAGGCGACCGAGAAACGAAGGAAAGAGGCGGCGGAAGCGGTACTTCCGGTATTCGACTACGATGCTGGCCTTTCGGGAGAGGTAGAAGGAAAGATCAGGCTTCTGTTTAAGCTGGGAAGGGAGAAGCTTGTTGGGAAAAGGCTCACCAGCTCAGGGTTAGCGGAGTTTAAGAAAGAGATCCCCTTTTCCATAGATGATCCTTACCTTCGTTTCTTTCTTAGGAAGCGGTTTAACCCGAAGCTTGAGGAGGAATTGGTAGTATTACTCCGGGGAGTTTTCTCCCGTGATATTGTGGGGAGTCGTTCCCTTTTGGAGCCGTTTCGGGAACGGGGTATCGTCCGTCGCGACCTTATCTCAGGTAAAGAGGTTGAAGTGCGCGATTTCTCCAGGATCTACGATCTTGTTCAGGCTGAGGAGAGCTTGAGGCTTGGTCTTTCCCGGCTCCCTGGTTTAACCAAATCGGAGGAGGATCTCCTTGTCGGATTTCTTAAACAGTTTCTTACCCCAAATCTTTCTTTTAATCGGAAGGAGACCGAGGACAGGAAGGAGATAGCGAGGAGGAAGGTGGAGCCGGTTTACTATCGGGTGAAGAAGGGGGAGATGATCGTTCGCGAAGGGGATAGAATAGATGAAATCGCCCTCATCAAGCTTAGGGGGGTGATGAGGGCAGTGGGGACCGATTTCTACTTCGCTCGTCTCCTTGGTATAGCTATTGTGGTTATCCTTCTCTTTTTCGCCATCATCCGTTATCTGGAGGAGGGAGAGAGGAGGAAGAGAGGGAGGAGCAACCTCATTCTCCTCTTGGGAACGGTGCTTCTCATCACCATCCTCTTGGTGCGCGCTTCTATGTTTATTTCCGAATCGGTCGCTGGTTCCTTTACCCGTTCTCCCTTAAACAGTGTTGAAGCTTACTATTACGCCGTTCCCTACGCCTCGGGTTCGATGCTGGTGGTGCTCCTCCTCGGGGTGGCTCCGGGCATCGTCTTCGCTATGGTCCTTTCCGCCTTCGTTGGTATTATATCCCAGGGTAATTTCTTCCTCGCCCTTTACGCTTTAGTGGGGGGTCTTTCCACCATCTACGGGATAAGCCGTTATCGGGAACGTTCCGGGGTAATAAAAGCGGGGCTGGTGGTGAGTTTGGTGAATGTGATCGCCCTTTCTGCCATAATCCTCATCAACGCTCGGTATCAAACGATTGGGTTTAATCTCTATCAGTTCGGTATGGCTTTTGCCGGTGGGTTGCTTGCGGCGACCGCCGTCTCAGCGATGTTGCCCATCTTCGAGTGGGCGTTCGGCATTACCACCGACATCAAACTCCTCGAGCTCTCCAATTTGGACAACCCGTTGTTGAGGGAGCTTGCCCTTAAGGCTCCGGGCACCTATCATCACAGCATAATCGTAGCCCATCTCTCTGAGGCGGCGGTGAAGGAGGTGGGGGGGAATCCCCTGCTCGCTATGGTAGCCTCCCTCTATCATGATATTGGTAAGTTGAAGATGCCGGAGTACTTTGTAGAGAATCAGGCTGGCTCCTACAATCGCCATGAGAAGCTTCCTCCCACTATGAGCGCCCTCATCCTTAAGAACCATGTCAAGGAAGGGGTGGAGATGGCGAGGGAGGCGGGCCTTCCTTTAGAGATAATAGACCTCATCGAGGAGCACCATGGGACGAAGCTCATCACCTATTTTTATGAGAAAGCGAAGAAACTGGCTGGTCCGGAGCACAGTGAGATCCGGGAGGAGGATTTTCGCTATCCCGGTCCCAAACCGAGAAGCAAGGAGGCGGGGATAATAATGCTCGCCGATGCTGTAGAGGCCGCTTCTCGTACCCTGGAGGAGCCCACCGGAGCGAGGATAAAGGGTTTGATAAAGAAGATCGTCACTGATACCCTGCTTGATGGCCAGCTCAACGAATGTCCCCTTACTTTTGTGGATCTTGAGAGGGCTTCTCAGGTGTTTGGTAGACTCCTCGTTGGGATATATCACGAACGGGTGGATTACCCGGGCTATGAGTTTGAGGAAAAGGTAAAGAGGAATGGAGATAACGGTAAGAAGCGACCATTCGGATTATCTACCCAGCCGGAAGAAGATAGAGCATCTAATCGGTAGGGTGCTCAAGAAGCTTGGGGTAGAGGCGGATGAGGTAAGCATTTTATTCACTACCGATCCCGAGATCGAGGGCTACAATAGGAGGTTTCTGAAAAGGGAAGGACCGACCGATGTCCTCTCCTTTCCCCTCGAGGGAAAGACGATGGAGGGGAAGAGGAATCTGGGTGATATAATAATCTCGGTGGACACCGCTTTCAGACAGGCAAAGGAGCTTAACCATAGTTTTGAAGAGGAGATAAAGCTTCTTATCATCCATGGGCTTCTTCATCTTTTGGGATACGATCACGAGAAGGACGAGGGGGAGATGAGGAAGCTGGAGGAGGAGCTTCTCTCCGAACTTTCAGGAGGTGAGGGTTAGATTGGGCGAAGAACTACCTGCATTACTTTTCCTCTCATTTCTTTTCCTCTTGTTTCTCCTCTTTTCGATGGTTGAACGGGCATATCTTCTCCTCAACCGGTTTACCCTGAGGCGGGTTGCCGGTAAGGCGAGAAGGAGGCTTTCCGCAATAGAGCATCTATTCTCCTTCCCTTTTCAGCTCTCCGCTACTCTCACCCTGGCTCGCCAATTGCTCATCGCCTCTTTAGCCATCTATGCTACCCTGATTTCGGTACGGTTATTCTCTGGTGGCTTCCCTTTGTTTCTTTCGCTCCTTTTTATCCTTCTCTTTGTTTTTCTCACGGGTCAGCTTCTTCCCCGGATGTTGGTCGGTGCTGAGCCGGAGCGGGTCTTCTTTCTTCTTTTTCCCCTTTTTCTTCCCGCCTTTTATCTCCTTTATCCTCTCTCTTTTCCCTTGGCTAAGGTGGCTAAGGCGGTTGACGAGAGGAGGAGAAAGAGGTTCGAAGAGGAAGGGGAGACCATCTCCGAGGAGCAGTTTCGAGCCTTTCTCGCCGTTGGCGAAAGGGAAGGGCTCATCGAGGAGGACGAAGGGGAGATGATCCAGAGCGTGGTCGATTTCGGGGATAAGATCGCTCGGGAGGTGATGACCCCGCGGATAGATATGGTTTGCATCAAGGCGGATGCCACCTTGGCTGAGTTCAAGGAGCTCATCACCGAGACCAAGTTCTCCCGAATTCCGGTCTACCGGGAGCGGATAGACGAGATCGAAGGGGTGGCTTATAGCAAAGACCTCCTCGATTGGCTGGATAAGGACTTGACTAAGACCCTCGTCTCGGAGATAATGCATCCCGCCTATTTCGTTCCCGAGACGAAGAAGCTCGATGATCTCCTCCGCGAGCTTCAGAAGAGGAGGATCCAGCTCGCCATCGTGGTCGATGAGTACGGGGGCACCTCGGGTTTGATAACCATTGAGGATATCCTGGAGGAGCTGGTGGGCGAGATACGGGATGAGCACGAGGAGGAGGAGGAGGGGATCATCGAGGAGAAGGATGGAAGCATCGTCCTTTCGGGAAAGCAGGATGTGGAGGAGCTGGGGGAGTATCTTGGGGTGAAGCTTGATGAGGGGGATTATGAGACGGTGGGAGGACTTGTGTTCGATGTCTTGGGGAAGGTGCCGAAAAGGGGCGAGAGTTTCACCTATAAAGGGCTTCAGTTTGAGATACTTGAGGTCGATGAAAGGAGGGTGCGAAGATTACGGATAAGAAGACTCCCTTCAAATCAGGATATGTCGCCTTAGTGGGCAAGACCAATGTAGGCAAGTCCACCCTGCTCAACCGATTGGTAGGGCACAAGGTGGCGATAACTGCGAAAAAGCCCCAGACCACCCGGAGCCGAATACTCGGGGTGCGCACCTTCGAGGATAGGGGGCAGATCATCTTCCTCGATACCCCTGGGGTGCACCGTCCAGAGTCCACGATGGGACGGATAATGGTAAACATCGCCTACTCCACCTTGATGGAGGTGGACCTCATCCTGATGATGGTAGAGGCGACGAGGGAATTTTCTCCCGAGGACGAGGCGCTCCTCAATCGGGTGAAGGAAGCGGGCACCACCTCGTTTCTCCTCATCAACAAGGTGGACGCGGTAAAGAGGGAGCAGGTCCTTCCGCTGATCGATTTTTACAGCAAGCTCCACTCCTTTGCCGAGATCATCCCCTTATCCGCCCTCACCGGAGATAATGTAGATCTCCTCATCGAGAAGATATTGGAGTACCTCCCCGAGGGACCGAAGTATTTTCCCGACGATGAGATCACCGACCAGCCGGAACGGCAGATAATGGCGGAGATAATAAGGGAGAAGGTGATAATGCTCACCCGACAGGAGCTCCCCTACCAGACCGCTGTTTCGGTCGATATGTTCAAAGAGGAGGAGGGGCTCATCCACATCGAGGCGACGATCTATGTGGAGCGGGAGTCGCAAAAGGGGATAGTGATCGGGAAGAGAGGGGAGATGCTCAAGAAGATCGGGACCCTCGCCCGGGAGGAGATGGAGTTCCTTCTCGGCACCAAGGTTTATCTTGGGCTCTGGGTGAAGGTTAAGCCCCGCTGGCGGGAGGATCTCCGCTTCCTCAAGAATTTGGGGATAAATTAGCCCTTTCTATGTGGCGGGTTTGATCCAGACAACCGGATGGATGAATTTTATCTCCTTCCTTTTCAAACTTATCGGGGGGTATTTCGGGTTGATGGAATAGAGTATCACCCGGTCTCCGGCGAAGGTCACCTTTTTTAGGTAGACCTCATCGCTTACCGTTCGCACCACTGCTATCGAGTTATTCCCCGCCTCCTTTTCCGGTGAGACGATGACGATATCGTTCTCATCGAGCTTGGGGGACATAGAATCGCCCTTCACCTTGAGGGCGTAGGCTGAGGGGTCGGTGACATCATGGGGCCGGGGGAGATATTCATCGGAGGCACCAGGGGGGTAGTCCTGATCGGTGTAGGGACGCCCGAGGCCAGCATCGGCATAGGAGATTATCGGTATCGGGGGAAGTGGTGAGGGGGGGATCCTCCCCAATTCCTCTTCTTCTTTTTCCTTGGTCAGGGTTTCGACGAGGACCACCCTCTTTTCCAGGGAAGGGTCGTATGGAGGGAGGATCTTCAGCATCTTTCTTAACCCCCGATCGAGTGCTTCCGCCTTGCAGATATCAAGCCCCCTCTCCCTGAGGAAGGAGAGCATCGTCTTTATCTCCTCTTCCCTCAGGTGGGGGTCAGCGCGGAGCCTCTTTTCTTCCTGAGCGAGGTCGATCCTCTCCCGTTCCACGATCTCCACCTCGTTTATGAGATGACAGCTCACCGCGATCGTCTCTCCCCGCGACTCATCGGTGAACCGGAAGCGGATGTCCCTTCTTTTTGCTTCGGCGAGTAGTTTTTTGTCCACCTCGAGGAGGAAGGGGAGGTCGCCGATCCATACCAGTCGATCCCCTGGTTTGAAGCGGAAGAAGGGGCGGGGTTCGTAGTAGGGTTTGAGGTCGGCTGGGGCTTTATCCCTTTTGGCGATGAGGGCGAGCTCTCCTGGGTCGAGCCCGAGCCCGCGGGCGAGCTTGAGGATGATGGCGTCGTCCGGGATCCTGAGTCCCCTTATTATCTTTGAGATGTAGTCGGCGGATACGCCGGTGAGTTTTTCTGCCTCGGCATAGGTTTCGATGCCCAGTTCTTTGAGTTTTCGTTTGAGGTAGTTGGCGAACTCGTTTGGCATAGTGTAGCTCCTTTAGGGGAGGATAATACATACTGTCTGTATTGTCAAGTATTATTTTACGGGGGATGGATTTTTCCCTTGACTTTAAGACAGACAGTCTGTATGATAATACCGGGAGGAAGAGAAAAATGAGGTTCGACCACCATAAACTAAAAATGCTAAGGCTCTCCCGAGGCTACTCCTTGGGTCAGTTCGCCCGCCTGCTGGCGGTGAGAACGGGCCTCCGGGTGAGCAGAAGCGCAGTGAGCCTCTGGGAGCGGGGCAAGGCAACCCCGTCTTTGAGCTCACTCATCGCCATCAGTGCCTTTTACGGTCTTGAACCCGGTTATTTTTTTACCAAATCTGAAGACAGACAGTCTGTATTATGAGGAACGGAATAAACTCGCTCTCGCAGGAGGAAATAACCCTCTACCTCACCTGCCCCCGTGCCTTCTACCTCGCTCATATCAGAGGGGTCACCCGGGAGTTCATCCCTGCCCAGGCGATCGCCGGCTCTGCAGTAAAGGAGGTCATAAGGCTCATAAATATGAACGAGGAGACGAAAAAAGCGCTTCCTTATCTTTTTGCCACCATCTACGAGAGGATGAGATGGGGATACGAGCTCCAGGGAATAAGGGTGATTGCGGATGGTGCCTTCTCCCTCTCTCCCTATGTCACTATGATCGAAGGCTACCTGAGAAAGCGGGAAAAGGATGGGGGGCGGACCATCCTTTTCCGGGTTCCCTTCCGCTTCGAGATCGCTCCCTTTTCCTCTCGCTATTCCTTCTTCGGGGTGCTTGATGAGCTAAGGGAGGAGAAGGACGGAAGAATGATCCTTTTCTCCCTCACCACCGCCAGAGGGAAAGGTGGCTATCAGCTTGAGCTCTTCCGTTCCTCCTCCCTCGGGATGTCCGCCTATGCCCTCCGCTACGGGGAGCTCTTCATCTCCGGGAGGTGGTGCTCCCTTTCCTTGGTTCCTGATGCCTTAGGGGTTTATTTCCTCCGGGATCACCTTCCCTACAGCCGGGGAGGAAGGAAGCAGGTAGAGGGGAGGCTCATCCGATACCGGGCAGGGGAGGAGCGAGGTCCGGGGATCCATCTCCTTCCCTGGGACGAGGGGGATTTCGCCGGGCTATCGAGGGAGCTCGCCCGGATCTTCGCTGCGGTGAAGCGGGGGGAGTTCTTCCGTTCTCCCAACCTTTTCTGTGGAAGGTTCTGTGGCTATTCCCGCTACTGTCGGGAGGATTTCCTTTTCAAGGAGGCTTAGATGAACCCGGAGATCCCTGATTGGTGTTTCAAGGAGGTCCTTTATCCCGAGGAGGTGCTTTCCCGTCTCCCTGAGGAGCGAGGATTATGGTACGAATCGCCCGAAGAGCGGGAGGAGAGATGGCGTCGTGAGGAGTGGAAGGAAAGGGTTCTTCCTGAGGTGTTGCGGATCGCGAAGAGGAGACTCACTCCCTCGCAATATAGGGTGCTTTCCCTGTTTCTTTCCGGAAAGTCCCAACGGGAGATCAGCCTCATCTTAGGGCTCAGTCGGAATACGATCAGGGCTTACTGGTTGATTCTGTTAAGAAAGCTTAAAAAATATACCGCCCATCTTGCCTATTAATGGAGGGGGAAATAAATGGCTTCTTACTCCAGGAAGATAAGGGAGAGAGCAAGAAGGCTTTTTGAAAGCGGGATAACCGATGATGCAGAGATCGCCCGGATGGTTGGGGTGAGAAGGAAGGAGACGATCAGGAGGTGGCGGATCGCTGAGGATTGGGAGGGGAAGAAAGACCCTCATAAGAGGGATATCGAGGAGTACCTCGCCATCATCGACGAGGCGATCGGGGTATTGAAGGAGAGGATCCTCGAAGGAAGCATCAAGGGCAGCTTCTCCGATCTCGAGAAGCTGATCAGACTTCGTTCATTCCTGGTAGCGAGCGTCACCGAGGGAAGGGATGCCTTATCCAGAGATATAGGGGAGGATATCTCCGATGAAGAGCTCGATAAGGAGCTTAAAGCTACGGAAGCTCGAATTGCTGCGCTTGAAGGAGAAAAGGGCGAGGAAGGAACTTTCTGAGAAAAGGATCGATATCTTTGCCCGGCTCTACCTCGCCCATTATTTCACCTCCCCATCAGCATCCTTCCACCGGGAGTTGATGATGATCGTTCAAAACGCCAAAGGGGGAAAGAGAGTGGCTATCGCCGCCCCGAGAGGGCATGGAAAATCGACTATCCTGAGCCTCCTCTTCCCCCTTTGGACCGCCCTTTTTGGCAAGAGGCGGTTCATCGTGCTCGTCTCCGATACCAAGGACCAGGCAAACCTCAATCTGGCAGCCATCTCCTGCGAGCTTACCGAGAACCCAAGGATCAGAGCGGATTTCGGCGAGCTTATAGGGAGGAAATGGACCGGGGAGGAGATACTCCTCTCAAACGGGGTTCGGATAGTGGCTAAAGGCACTGGAAGCAAGCTCCGGGGCATTCGCAGTTTCGAGCATCGCCCCGACCTCATAATCTGCGACGATCTCGAGAACGACGAGCATGTGGAATCAAAGGAACAGCGGGAGAAGATATACCGCTGGTTCACCCGGGCGCTCATCAATACGATGGACCCGGAGGGGGATCTCATCGTCATCGGCACCATCATCCATCACGATTCCCTCCTCTCCCGGCTTCTCGTCAAGGAGGGGTGGGAGCGTCGGATATTCAAGGCGCTCAGTGATGATGGAGCCCCTCTCTGGCCCTCCCGCTGGAATAAGGAAAGGCTCCTCGAAAGGAAGAGGGAGATAGGAAGCTTCGCCTTTTCCTCGGAGTTTATGAACGAGCCCCTCCCTCCCGAGGCACGGGTCTTCCCCGAGGAGAAGATCCGCTATTACCGCCCTGAGGAGATCTCGAAAGCCTCGCTCGATATATATGGGGCAGTCGATCCCGCGATAAGCGGAAGGAAGGAGGCGGATTACTCGGCGATAGTGACCATCGGGGTCGATGGTTCTGGACGCATATTCGTTCTTTCTGCCGATATCGGGAGGTATTCCCCGAGCCAATTGGTGGAGCGGATCTTCCTCTCCTATCTCAGGTTCCATCACTTGGTGATCGGGGTGGAGGCTATCTCCTTCCAGGAGCTCCTCTGCAGGTTCATCGAGGATGAGGGGAGAAGAAGGAGACTATTTCTTCCGGTGAAGCCCATTGGAGTGCGGGGGGAGAAGAGGAGGCGCATCCTGAGACTCTCTCCTCTGATCGAGCGGGGAACCATCCTCTTTCGTCGCGAGGACCGTCTTCTCATCGAACAGCTCATCGAGTTTCCCGCCTCTGCCCACGATGATGGTCCCGATGCCTTGGAGATGGCGGTCTCCTTAGCCAGGGAGGGGAGGGGCTTTTTTGAGGTGATCTCCGAGCCCGAGCGCCCGGGGGAGATCCAGCTTTGGTAGAAGGGGTGAGTGATGTTCGAATTTATCTCGGCTTGGCTTGAGAAGAAAAGATACGAACGGGAAAGATACCGTTTCGCCCGGAAGAGGCTCGTTGAGGCTTCCTCTTTTCTCCGGGATGAGGATGAGGGTGAGTATCAGCTAATAGCCTCTGGAGGGAAGGACTTTTCCGAGCTCGATCAGAAAACGATGCTCGAGCGGGCGCGGGAGTTGTGGAAGAGCAACCCCCATGCCCGGGGGATAGTAAGGACGCTTGAGAAATTCGTCCTGGGAAGAGGGGTAAGGATAATCGCCCACGACGAGAATCCACGGGTTCAGGAGTGGTGGGATGAGTTCGCTCATGAGAACGATTTCGAAAGGAGAACGCGGGAGATAGTCCGCCGTTCCTTCCGCGACGGAGAGTGTTTCCTCCGCTATTTCGTGAACGAGGAGACGGGAAGGGTAAAACTCCGCTTCCTCGAGCCAGAGGAGATAGCTGATCCCGAGGGAAGGGTGAGCTACGGTATCGAGACCGACCCGGATGATATCGAGACCCCACTCCGCTACTTCCGGGCGCGGAACGGGAGGCTCATCGAGATCATCCCCGCCCGGTTTATCCAGCACATAAAGATCCTGGTCGATTCCAATGTGAAACGAGGTCTCTCCTTCCTCTATGTGGTAATGCCCCTGATCAGCAAGTACGAGCAGTGGCTCAACGACCGGATCGTGCTCAACAAGATCAGATCAGCGGTGGCGATAATCAGGAAGGTCTCCGCCCCTCGAGGGGAGCTTACTGCCTTCTCCCGCGAGGGACTTACCGACGCTGGACGGAGGAGGATGTGGAAGCCCGGCTCCATCATCACCGTGAGCGAGGGGGTGGATTATCAGATACTCTCTCCCAACCTCCAGGCGCACGATGTCCAGTACGATGGGAGGAACATCCTCCTCGCCATCGCCTCCGGTTGCGGTCTTGCGGAGTATATGGTCTCTGCTGATGCGAGCAACGCCAACTACGCCTCCACGATGGTCGCCGAATCCCCATCGGTCCGCGAGTTTGAAGACTGGCAGCAGTTCTTCGAGGTGGAGTTCGCCGAGATATTCCGCCGGGTTATAAGCGCTGGCATCGAAATGGGTGCTCTTCCCGCGGAGAAAGAGGTGACCTATTACGAGACCGGAGAAGACGGGGTCAGGGTCTCCCGGAGGAGACTGGTGAAGACGAGCCTAAGCTGTGATGTCCTCTTCCCTCCCCTTGTTCACAGAAACATCAAGGAGGAAACCGAAGCCCTCAGGATGCACAAGGAGATGGGGATCGTCTCCAACCACACCTTGGCGGGGAAACTCGGCTACGACTATCGGGTGGAGCTGGAGAAGATGAGGAAAGAGGAAGGGGAGAAAAAGGGGGACATCCCTTTACGAGACAAGGAGGAGTGAATAATGGCGAAGGATAAAGATCTCTCCTCATCGGTGAGAACGATCGAGCTCAAGGAGGAGGTGCTCTCCTCACCGCTGGTAGAGGCGAGGCTCGATCGGGAGAGGAACATAATCCGCGGTATCTCCCTTCTTTCCACCGTGAGCAGGAACGGAAGGAGATATACCGAGGAGGCGCTTAAGAAGGCGATCCCCCTTTTCGAGGGGGCGAAGACCTTTGCCAATCACCCGAAGCCAGCGGAGCGAGGTGAGGTGCGGGATGTGCGAGACCTCATTGGAAGGTGCTTCAATATCCGCTATGAGGAGGGAAAGCTCAAGGGGGACCTTGAGGTCCTTGAATCCCATAAGGATTGGGTTTTCCCCTTGGCGGAGCAGGCGAGCGATCTCGTTGGTCTCTCCATAAACGCGAGGGGTAAGGTACGGCTGTCCGATGAGGGTGAGGTGGTAGAGGAGATCGTCCTTGTCCGTTCGGTGGACCTCGTCTCCGAGCCAGCAGCGACCATCAATCTCTTCGAAAGCAGAGAGAAGGGGTTAAGGGCGATGGTCGATGAGCTGGTGGAAGCCCTGGCAAGGGAGCAGGAGAAGGTGAGGAGGCTTGAGCGTGAGCTCGCCATCGAGCGGGCGCTTTCTCGCTCTCGACTTCGGGGCGAGGATATAACCGAGGCTTTTCGGGAGGCTCTTTCTTCCGTCCCCGATCTTTCCGCGGTTTCTCGGTTGATCAGGGATCGGGAGGCGCTCCTTTTTTCTCCGAGGAAATGGGTCTCGGGTATGGGCGAGGAGAAGGAGCTTTTCCCTGGGAAGGGATGTTTTCCCGATGAGCTATTCATCAAAGCGGTTAAAGGGAGGTAGCGAATGTCAAATGTAATGAGGCATCGTTACGGCTATGAGAATCCGAGGTTGTTTGCGGTCGATTCCGCCACGGTGATCGAGATCGGGGATCTCCTCTGGCTCGATACCGATGATGTGAAGCCGGCAGCCGATCTACCCTGGAATACCGATCTCGCCACCACCCAGGCTGATTTTTCTGCCAAGTTCGCCGGGGTAGCGATGGAGGCTTCGCCTGCGGGTCATTCCGGTGAGATTCGGGTGGCGACCACCGGTGTGTTCGAGTTCGACTGTGATTCCGCCACCTTCGAGGTTGGGGATATGGTGAGTTGTGCCAAGGGTTCCGGCGATTTCCTGGAGAACCAGAAGGTAGTTGCTGTCTCCGCCCATCCCATCGGCAAGGTGGCGCGGAGAGAGCCGGTGGCGGGGAGCAAGGTACTCGTCGAGATAAGGGCGAGTGTGGTGCCGGCTCCAGCCAGTTAATTTCTCAAGGTTTAGGAGAGGATGAGATGATAAAGGACAAAGGTCAGAACCTGCGCGACCTTTACAACGCTTTAGGGGAGAAGGAGTTTATGGGGAAGATAAGGGAGCTTCTTCATTCCGACCCCCCGAAGCTTACCCCTGAGGACTTCAGCCTCCGCGAGCTCTGGGAGGCGGTAGGGAGTTCTGCCTTTCCCACCATCACCGGTGAGATAGTCTCGAAGAAGGTCATCGATGCCTATGAGGCGACCCCGACCATTGGGGAGAAGCTGGTGCATACGGTTCCCTCCCGGAGGAAGCGGGAGAACATCGTCGGCTTCACCGCGGTCGAGGAGGTGCGGGAGGTTCACGAGGGGATGCCCTATGAGGAGAGCACGGTAGCGGAGAAGGCGGTGGTGGTGGAGAACAGGAAGTTCGGGCGGATCCTCGCCATCACCGAGGAGGCGGTGATGGAGGACCAGACGGGGCAGATCCTCGAGCTCGCCGCCCGGTTGGGGGAGAAGGCGAAGCTCTTCAAGGAGAAGATGATCCTCGATGTAGTCCGTGATGTCGCCGGTACCGCCTACAACGGTTCCCCCCTCTACACTGAGGATCATGGGAACTTCCATTCGGTCGCCTTTGGCACCGATGGTTCTGGGCTCGAGGAGTCGAAGCGTCTCCTATCCAAGATGAAGGACGAGAATGGCGATCCCATCCTCATCTCGGGGAGGGTGCTCCTTGTACCGCCGGAGCTGGAGAAGGAGGCGTACAATTTGGTCAGCCCGGTGCTTACCCAGTCCACCTACCACAAGCAGATAATCTCCGAGATCCTTACCTCCCCCTTTATGACCGATCCCAACGAGTTCTTCTACGGCGATTTCAAGCGTCAGTTCCGCTATCAGGAGGTTTGGCCCATCCAGGTTCTTCGCTCCAGCCCCGAGAGTGAGGATGCTTTCTCCCGGGACATCGTGGTCAAGTTCAAGGTTCGGCTTTTTGGCGGTTGTGGGGCGGTGGATTACCGGTATGTGGTTCGTTCTGAGGGCTGATGCTGTTTTTTCAGCCAGGGGGATGCTCATCCCGGCGCTACCTCAGCTGGTGGCGGAGGTGTTCGCCGGGAGGAAGCACGGGCGGGGGGGACATCCCCCCGCCCCCACCCCCCTTTTTGGAAGGAGGAGCGAGATGAAGGTAAGGCTTCCATCCTATGTGGACAAGAAGGAGCCGGTGATCCTCCGCACCACGGTGGAACGGCTCCTTGCCGAGGTACTATCTCAGCTTCAGGAGATAGCCAAGCTCATAAGGAAGGAGAAGGGGTGCGATGGGGATAAGTTATGAGGAGATAGAGGCGAAGATAGCCTCGATCCGGGCAGAGCTCGACAAGTTAGCCCAATCACCCGAGGTGGACTATCAGATAGGGGACAAGAAGGTCTCCGCCTCTCAGAAGCAGGCACAGCTTCTCGCCCAGCTTGAGTATTGGGAGAGGAGGCTTAGGTCGTTCCCCTTTGAGGACGCCTTAAGCTTCGATTATCGGATCACCAGGTTTGGGGATGATGTCTCCGATTATGAGGAGTAGCAGATGGCGGATATAGAGAAGATGAAGGAGGACACGGAGCGGATCCTCTCGGAGTGGGGGAGGAAGGTGGTGGTGAAACGGCTTACCCTTAGCTACTCCACTATGGGGGAGCCGGAGGAGGGTTTCTCCCCGGTGGATCAGGGGGGCACGGTGGAGGTTACCTGCGATCTTCAGCCGATAGGTGGCGATCTCTCCTTCCGGATGGATGGCGTTCTCTCTTCGGCTACTCATCGTGCCTTCTTCCCTTCCTCCTCCGACATCAAGCCGAACGATCGGGTCTATCTCGACGAGGAGAACTTTCTCATCGTGCTCCGGGTGGATGCTCACCCCGATCACCTCGTCGCCTATCTCAAGGAGAGGAGATGAAGGGGAGGGATTTCCTTATCCGGCTGAGGGGTTTCCCGGAGGAGCTTAAGGGGAGGATGAAGGTTATGCTTTCCGCCATATCGGAGGAGATGGTGGCTTACGCTAAGGCGAACCATCCCTACCATGATCGGAGCTCTGAGCTTACCCGTTCCATCTACGCCAGGGTGAAGGTCGATGGAGGGCGGTTTTCCCTCATCCTCGGCGCTTCTGCCCCTTATGCCTCCTTCCTCGAGTTTGGGACCGCTCCCCACTTCGTCGGTTCAGCAGTGTTCCTCAAGGGTATCGGTTTCCGCTACATCGGGCTCCATCCGGGAACCCCTCCTTCTCCTTTCCTTAGACCCACGGTGGAGGCTTTCAGGGGAAGGGTGAGGGAGGAGACGAAAAAGGTCCTAATCCGGATTATGGAGGGGATTAAATGAAGGAGATCAAGGAGGCGATATACGGCAAGCTGGTGGCGGACGAGACCTTACGGGTGCTTCTCGGCGCTTCAGCGGAGGATCCCCGGATCTACTACTACTTCCCACCAGGGGAGATAGGGCTTTCTTCCTCTGCTCCTGCCTATATCACCTACTACGAGCTTTCCTCCGCCTCCCCCTTCATCGAGCGGGAGGAGGAGGTCTATGCCATAGATATCTGGGCGTGCACCCTTTCCGTATTGGAGGATGTATTTTCACGGGTTGATGGGCTTCTCAATCGGAGGTTCCTCTCCCTTCCAAGCTACTATCATCTTCTCACGGTGAGGGAGTTCAAGCGCGATCTCTTCGAGCCGGAGCGAGGGCTCTACCATAAGGTGGTTCACTATCGGGTCATATTCATCAGGAAGGAGTAGGAGATGGTGGGAAAAAGAGAGGAGATATTGGCTGACATAGCCGCTACCCTTTCCTCTTTGGGGGATGCTTCGGTCATCCGTAGGGCATCGTTTCCCGATCCCTCTGAGTTCGAGGATGTCTCCCTTCCCCTTCTTTATGTGATCGACGGCGAGGAGACCTTTGTTCCCGAGAAGGGGAGGGGATATTGGTCGGAGCTCGGGGTTAGCGTCTTGGGGGTGATAGAGGATAAGGATACCCCGTCGACCAGTTTGAACCAGCTTCTCTCACGGGTGATGGAGGCGCTTTCCGGGGACATCACCCGGGGAGGCTTCTCGGTATCCACTGAATTTGTCAGGGTGCGGATAAGCCCTGAATTCAAATACCCCTATGCCGGTTTTATCCTTGAGCTCAAGGTTCTTTACCTTGAGGAGGCGCTTTAGAAGGAGGTTTTGAATGGCTTATCAGGACGATCAGATGACGATAGCCTTAGGGCGGGATGAGATCCTCTTCGTCGTTCCTGAGAATGAGATGGGGGTGACGGCAGAGCCCGAAGCTGACGATGCCGTCTTCCTCACCTCGGAGGCATCCTTCCGTCAGGGCTATACCTATCACGAAAACGAGGAGAGGAACGGTACTCGCTCCCAAAAGGAGAGGATCCCCGGGAGGATCCCCCACGGAGAGTTCTCCTTCTCCTGCTACATCAAGCCGAGCGGTACCCCTGGTGTTGAGCCGGCGGGTTCCTCCCTCTTCCTCGGCGTATTCGGGAGCAAGGAGGTGAGCTCTGAAGATACGATAAGCGATACCCCTACCCCCACTACCACCAGGTTCGCCGTTTCCGATGGAGGAGGCTTCAAGGTGGGTCAGGCGGTGCTGGTCAATGGGGAGGCGACCTTTATCTCCGCCATCGATGGGGATCTCCTCACCGTGGACCCAGCCCTCTCCACCCCACCTGCTCCTCAAGATAAGGTGGGAGCGGGAGTGCACTATCGGGTTGCCGAGGACCTTCCTTCGTTCACCATTTGGGCGAAGAAGGGGCATACTGTGTTCACCTTCGTAGGCTGTGGCTTTGATGAGCTCTCCCTTACCGTATCCGGAAGGGAGCCCCTTTCCGCGAATTTCCGCGGTGGGTTTCTCCGGATGGTGGTGACGGGAAGCGATGAGCTTTTCTCCTCGATCGACGCGGTTAGCGAGACCGTCCCTGTTCGGGATGCGAGGAAGTTCGAGGTGGGAAGCATAATCAAGGTGGATGATGAGGTGATGAAGGTAAGCGGGGTCGATCATCAGGCGAACGAGCTTACGGTCATTCGGGGGTATAAGGGAACGACCGCCTCATCCCACGATGGAGGAGCGAAGGTCACCCCGTATCTTCCCTCACCTTCCTCAACAGGCTATCCGGTGAACGGTAAGCTCGGCATCGCTCGAATGGATGGGGCAGAGTTTCCCATTCTCGAGGGAAGCATCACCTTCCGCAACTCCCTTCGCTTCCTCGAAGAGGAGAAGACGGGAGAGGAGGAGGCTACCTCCTTTATTCCTGGGGAGAGAAGGATCGAAGGGAGTATCCGGATCTATTTCCGGAAGAAGGATGCCTCGTTCTTCTACGAGGCGAGAGAGAGGATAGCGAAATCGCTCATCCTCCCGGCAGGGGATGAGAAGGGGAAGATCGTTCTCCTCCACCTCCCGCAGTTTCACCTTGCCTTCCCCGAGATCAGGGGTGGTGAAGAGCAGGTAGCGGAGCTCACCCTTATGCCCTACGCCGATTCCGGTGAGGAGGAGCTTTCCCTTCACTTTTTGTGATGAGGTGAACGATGAGTGGGGAGATGGATTTAGGGAAGATAGCGGTTTTCGAGGATGACGAGGGGACCTGGTTCCCCTTCTCCGATGATCCCTTTTTCTCCGGTTTTGAGATAAAGCTCCGGTTTCTCGATCCGAAGACGATAGACAGGATAAGGAGGAAGTGTCTCCGGATAGCTCTGGGCAAGGAGGAGCTGGACGAGGAGAAGTTCTTTCGCTTAACGACCGAATACTCCTTCGTTGGCTTTCGTGGGCTTACGGTGAGGATGCTCAAGAGGCTGATGCCCCTCCGTGAGGTGAGGCTTCCCGGGGGGAAGGTGCTTGAGGATGATGATGAAATACCCTATTCCCCGAAAAACGCCCTTTTCCTTCGGGAGAACTCCTACGCCATTCGCCGGTTTATAAGCGAACATCAGCTCGAATGGGAGCGGTTCTACGAGAGAAAGAGGGAGGCGGAGCTAAAAAACTGAGGGAGCTCGCCCGTTTCCTTCGGGGAGGAGGGTTGAGGGATTATGAGCTTGCGGAGCTTATCGCTCAAGGGATCATCCCCGAGGAGGAGCGGGCGAGCCACCTTCCCCCAAGGGTTCTTCCCGGAAATGAGGAGGCGGTGAGACTTTTCACCCTTCTCCGGGACCAATATCGGATCCTCGGTTATGAGAAGGAGGGAAGACCGGTGATCGCCCCTGATATACCAGCGATAAAGGCGATGCTCGATATCTATGAGGTCGAGAGGAAGGAGGAGGTTTTCGAGAAGATCCTCTTTCTCTTCCATGAAGTCCTATTGGGCGACTGATCTTCCCTCATACTGGCTAAACAGTGAGGACTAAGGTAGATGGCAACGGTGGAATTCGATCTGGTGATCGATACCTCGCCTGCGGAGAGAGGAATAAAGGACCTTGATGACGCTCTTTCCTCCCTCCTCGAGGCGAGCGAAGGATTAACCAAGGGCTTTGATACCCTCTTTAAGGGGATTTCCTCCGCTTCCGTCAAGGCAGGGGAGGCGTTCCGTTTGAACCTCTTCTCCCCTTTTAAGGAGATGAGGGATGTTTTTTCCCGTCTCCCCGAGGAAGCGGAATCGTTTGGCTATGAGTTCATCGATAGCTTCGTAGCCGGTTTCTCCTCAGCCTGGCGTTACCATAAGCGAGCTCTTGCCGATATCGCTGATGATGTCCTTTCTCTCTTCCAGTTTGCGGGAAGCCCTCCCTTTTTCCGGGTGAGGCGTTCCGGGTACCGCTTTATCTCCTCTTTCGCCGCTGGGATTGAGGAGGCTTCTCCCGACCTTTTAGGAAAGGTGGCGGATACCGCCTTAGAGGTGGTCGATACCTTGATCGGCGGGCTGAGGGAGAAAGGAGGCGATATCTCGAAGATTGCTTCCGAGGTGATAGGAGGACCGTTCCTTTCCCACGGCTCGGTGGCGAGTGTCATCTCCTCTTTCTTTAAGGGAGGAGGGCTCGAGGGGATGGTCAAATCGGCTGAGGATATCTTTCTCCGCTTCTTCGGTGATGACGGTTCCATACCTCAGATATTCAAGGGTCTTTTTGGCTCTGGAGGCACGATTGAAACGATATTTAGCGATCTTTTCGGCGAAGGAGGACGGCTCTCAAGCATCCTCTCGGGTTTCCTCTCCCAGCTCGGCGGAGCCTTTGGCTGGGTTTCCGGCATCCTGAGCCTGATGAAGAAGATCAATGTATTCCCAGAGCCCTGGTGGCTATATGAAGAGGAACATTATACCTTGATACCAGGGGAGAGACCGGGGAGGAGAGAGCCGCCAAAAGGCTCTCCTTGGCGGCGGTGGTGGAGGGAAGGTAATTTTCAGCACGGCACCCCTTATGTCCCGGAAACGGGTCTTTACCAGCTCCATAAGGGGGAGGCGGTTATCCCTGCCTGGGCGAACCCCTTCAAGGGAGGGGTGAAGACGGAGGCGAAGGTCGAGAACCATCTTACTCTTCACCTGGATGTGAGCCTTGATGGAGAAAAGATAAAGCAGTTTGTGTTCAAGAACATCGAGACCGCCACCAAGGATGGAGCGATCAAGCTTCATCCGATAGCGGTAAAGGAGTTTTAAAGATGGCGAGCAGAATAAGATATCTCTGGCAGAACCTTATCGACCTTACCGGGACGAACCTTACCGCCTCATCCGAGGTCTCTACCCTGCCCGTTGCCAATCTCAGGCATCCTTTTCGCACCCTCGTCTGGCGGACTACTGGTTGTGCGGAGGAATATGTGGTGGTCGATTTCGGTAGCCCCTACAGCGTGAAGGCGGTTTCGTTCATCAACCATAATCTGACGAGCAATGCGGTTATCAAACTGCAGGCAAATTCATCCGATAGTTGGGATAATCCTCCGTTCGAGACCACACTTACCCCTCATAAAGAGACGATTATCAAGTGCTTCGACGCTCAGAATTACCGCTATTGGCGGTTATGGATACAGGATAGTGGAAACCCTTCTGGCTACATCGAGATCGGGAGGTTGTATCTCGGCTCCTATTTCGAGCCGAGCAGAAATTTCGTCTATGGCTGGGAGTACCGGATTATAGACCCCTCCCGGATAGATGCTTCGGAAGGGGGGCAGGAGTTCGCTGATATCGAGGACAATTATCGGGTTATCTATGTTGCCTTCGGAGCGGGGATGATTACAGAGGAAGATAAAGAAGAGTATGAGCGGATGCTTGCTTATTGTGGTAGAAGCAGGGATTTGTTCATCGCTCTCGATTATGAGAATCACCCAAACGATTGGACTTTTTATGGCAAATTCGTAAATACCGATTTCAGTTTCAAGAACTCCGTTGGTGAGTTCTATGAGGCAGGCTTTGAATTTAAGGAGAGCAGGTAATGGCGATCACCACCTTTTCTGAGTTAATAACTTCGCCAGGGGCGAGAAAGGTTTATCTCGCCGAGATCGTTCCCGGCGTCGAGCTCGATAGCGATAACTGGACCGCCACCGGCGGTGGTGCCTACTATCAGACCTGGTATGAGAGGTTTTTCTCCGTCCCGGTGGAGATAGAGAAGGTAGAGGAAAACGGGGTAGAGCTTACTAAGAGGAGCTCGATCGCCGAGGTGGAGGCGAACGCCGGCTCCTGGTATCAGGAACCACCACAGGAGACGGTTTGGGATAATGGGGCTACCATCTGGGATAACGGGCAGACGAGCTGGGACAGCTGGGGAGCGGTTTACATCCATTGCACCGATAGCGGGAGCCCAAATGAAAAGACAGTGATCGCCTACATCCGGCTCAGGTTTGCCAGCTCGCCTGTAATCTTCGATAACCATTATTACTTCCCTCGGCTCTCCAAGGAGGGGCTTCCCTCGGTCTCCGCCGAAAGTCAGGATATCTTCTTCTCCGGGATCTCGGTTGGCTCAGCAGGGATATCCTTGCTCAATAACGATGGCTTCTTTGATTCCATTCTCAGGCGGTATATCTGGATAAATCGAGAGGTGAAGATACTGCTCGGTGGCGAGGAGCTCCCCTATTCGGAATATAAGACCATCTTCCGGGGAAAGATACAAGGGGTGAGCTATACCGATAGGAAGGTAAGCTTCTCCTTACGGGATATCCGGGTGGATTTCCATAAGAAGCTTCCGCCGAACGAGTTTTACACCGCTACCTATCCCCATATGGATCCGGGTGCCGAAGGAAAGCCGATCCCTATAATCTGGGGCGAGGTGAGGAATATCAGGCCCACCCTTATCGATTCCACCGTCAATTACGGCAAGTATAAGGTCGCCGATCACGCCCTCTATTCTGTAGATGCGGTTTATGCGGATGGCTCGGCATTGACGGAGAATACCGATTACTCGGTTGACCTGGCAAATGGTGAATTTACCCTGCTAACCAGCCAGAGCGGTAAAGAGATAACCTGCGATGTCAAGGGGAGAAGGGACGATGCGAGCGGTTCAATAACCGGCACCCCGAATGGTCTGATAGAGAAGGCGTCGGATGTGGTAAGGGATATCTGCCTCAATTACCTTGATGTTTCCTCTGCTGATATCGATAGCACCAGTTTTGAGGAAGCACGAGAGAGGGACTGGCCATTATCTATTTATCTTTCTAAAACTGAATCATCAGCGGAGATAATCAGGAAAATTTGTCAATCAACCATCGCCCATTTCATCATCGGGGCTGATGGTAAGGTCTATTTCAAGATGTGGAAGGGAGAGGTTCCGGCGGGAGCACCCACCATAAAGGACGAGGAGATAATCAGCTTTCAGGCGTCTTCCAAGGCGGATGAGGTCTTTTATAAGGTGATCGTCTATTACGGTGATGATCCGGAAAATCGACGGGCAACCAGTTATTCCGATAGCGAGGTGAAGATAAAGTATGGGCGAGCGATTACGAAAGAGGTTCAGTCCTATCTCAAGGATACCGTCGATGCCAACGATCTTGCCTTCAAACTATTTCAGCTGGCTCAAAAGCCGTTGACCGAATATGAGATCATCACCAAGCTCAAGCCGATAGAGCTCGCCATCGGGGATAAGATCAAGATCAGGCGAAGAAGAGCACCGACCGCTACCGGGAAGCTCTCCGAAGATGTCTTCCGCATCCTCGCTATCTCCCGGGACATCGCTGGGATGAGGACGAGGCTGAAGGTGGTGGAGGATATCGCCTCACTCGGCTATGAGGTATGTAATTATCAGTGCCAGACCGGCTGTGAGGTATCCTGTGAGACTGCCTGCCAGCTTCAACCCTGCCAGGAGGGGTGCGAGATTACCTGTGAGACCACCTGCGAGAAAAGCTGTCAAGGTGGGTGTCTTACCAGTTGCCAGGAGACTTGCGAGGTATCCTGCCAGACCGGTTGTGAATTGGGGGAATGTGAAACTGCTTGTGAATTGGGAGAGTGTCAGACTGCCTGCGAATCAGGAGAGTGTGAAACTGCCTGCGAAACGGGAGGGTGTGAAACTGCCTGCGAAACGGGAGGGTGTGAAACTGCCTGTGAGCTCCAGCCCTGCCAGAGGGTTTGCCAGATTTCCTGTCAGACCGCCTGTGAGCTTCAACCCTGCCAGGAGGGGTGCGAGGTTTCCTGTGAGACCGGATGCGAGGTCAGCTGTACGGTGGGGTGCGAAGTCTCCTGTCAAGAATTCTGCGAAATCGAGTGTGAATTTGCAGAGGAGATGCCAGAATGAAACTTTTTTGGGTTTATTTGACTAATAATTGCAACCTTGCCTGCCGCTATTGTTTTCAGCGACACCAAAAGCGAGATATGTCCCTTTCCGTAGCAACAGCGACCATCGACTTCATTACCAATGATCCAAGGGATGATCTCCAGGTTCAGTTCTACGGTGGGGAGCCAACCCTCAAGTGGGATTTGATGTGGTGGATGATCGAAACGATCAGGGAGAGACGAAAAAAGACCCGGTTCACCTTTACCACCAATGGCACTCTCCTTACCCGGCAAAGGCTGAAGCAAATAAAGGAGGGGAAGGTAAGGTTTGCCCTCTCCTGCGACGGGCCGCCTGAGGTTCAGAACCGTTCCCGTCCCCTTAAAGGGGGTGGTAAGAGCTTTGAGCGGATACCCCTTGCGGATATCGCCGATCTTTTCCCTGAGACCCAGATAATTATGGTGGTTGACCCTTTAAATGCCCCTTATCTGGTGAAGTCAACCCGGTTTTTCATCGAGCGGGGATTTAGGAATATCGCCCATAACCCGGATTTTGAGGCAAGCTGGCAAGAGGCAGACCTTGCCCTTCTTAGAGAAAAGGTAAAGGAGTTGATGGATTACTATATCGACCTCTACGAGGCGGGGAAGAGGGTTAACTTTATGTGGCTTGGCTGGGCGATGAAGAACATCAATGCTGCTAAGGGAAGGATCGCTCAGACCCTTTGTGGTCTCAATAATAATCTGCTTGCTATCGATACCGATGGGAGGATCTACCCCTGCCAGGGATATATCAACTGCCGGTCGGAGCTTTCAAAGCTTTATTCCATCGGGGATGTGTTTAAGGGGATAACTGCAGAGAAGAAGGAGGCGGGGATATTGGCAAAAAGCAGGCTTAAGCCGCCGGATGGGGCAGATTGTGCACACTGTTTCCTTAGGTGGAAGTGTAGCGGTGGTTGTCTTCCTGAAAATCTCGCCGTCACTGGCGATCGGTATCAGATAAGGGAGAATCACTGCCGGCTACTAAATATCATCATCCCGGAGGCAACGAGGGCGTTGATCTTGACGGGTCAGGTGTCTGTTGGCACTCCGCCTCCTCCGCCGTGGCGAGCTCTTGAAGAAAGGCTTGCCCGAATTGAGAAAAAGCTCTCCGGGATGCCAATCGTTCAGATAGAGAAAGTGAGGTGATAATATGGCTTGGGATAAAAACAAACCATCCTCAGGAAATGCTACTACCCAAAGTGTAAGGGATAATTTTGCTGCCATCGAGGCGGTGTTATCTCAGGATGCCCTTCTAAACGGATACATCAGGGCTGAAGTGGTGAGTAGCAATCCAACCCCGGGGAAAGAGGGGCGGTTGATATTCAACACGACCTTAGGGGCACTTCTGGTAGATAGCGGCTCCTCCTGGCTCAATCTGACGCCATCAGCGAGGATGAAGTGTGGTTCCTATACCGGAAACGGAGTGGATAACCGGGAGATAACCGGGATCGGCTTCCAGCCGGATTATGTCATAGTGAAGAGGGCTGGGGGAACTGATCTTACCGATTCTGGATTGGTCTTTCGCACCAAAACGATGGGGACGAATGAGAGCTTTAGCACTTACGGAGCTGCCCTTACCAATGGTATCAAATCCTTCACCACCGATGGTTTCACACTCGGCACTGATGACCGGGTGAATAAGAACGGTGAGACCTATCACTATATAGCTTTCAAGGAGGGCTGATGGATGAAGCTTGCAGTGAGGAAGAAGGATAACCAGGTGATGAACGATATACAGGATAACCTGAACACCCTAAAGGGGATCGTGGCACAGTTCGGAGGGAGGGAGGAGGACTATCTCCTTCTCGATGTCCCTCCTGAGCTGGCAGAGAAGATAAGAAAGGGTGTTCGGTACATCAAGTTCGATGGGAAGAGGTTCATCTTAGAAAAGGAGGCTCTCCGTCCGCCGGCAATAAAGCTCGACGATGGCAAGATCCTCCTCACCAGGGGATGGGTGAGGGGAAACGAATGGCGGGATAAGGATGAAGAGGTGGACGATCCGAATTTTCCTTACGAGCAGATAAAAGCGAAGAGATGGGCGGAACTCACAGCCAGGGAGAAAGAGCTTTTTTGGGAACGGATGAAAAAGGTCCTTTAGAGGGAGAGAGATGTCCGGGCGTAAGAAGGGGCTTGATCGCGAGGCGCTGATGCTTGGTGAGCTCCGTCAGGGGTTTTCCGAGCTCGGACGGAGGCTCGATCAACTCGAGGAATCCCTTGGCGAGCGGATCGAGCGACTGGAATTCCGGCTTGCTGAGGCGGAAAAAGCGATAGTGGAGATGAGAACCTGGGGAGGCGCCCTCAAGGTGGCAGCGGGGATAATCGCCGGCATCATCTCAACGATGGTCTCGGCGGTGTTCGCCTATTTCCTTAAGAGGTGAGGGATGAGACGGCTGGCGATCTCGGCAGGGCATTATCCGGAAAGACCAGGAGCAAAGGTATCCTTCAAGCAAAATGGTAAGAGGATAACCCTGATTGAGCACGAGCTCGCCTGCCAGGTGATAGAGGAACTCTACCTCATTCTGGTAGCTGATGGCTATTCGGTCTTTGAGACGCCACGGACGCCCCTTTCGGAGAAGGTTCGGTTCATAAATTCTCTTCCCGCGCTTGATCTTGCCCTCGAGGTTCACTTCAACGCCGGTCCTCCCGGAGCAGAAGGCACAGAGACGATCTACTTCTCGGAGGAAGGAGAAAAACTCGCTTGGGCAATGATGAGCGGGCTTATGGCTCGTCTTCCTTTTGCTAATCGGGGGGCGAAAAAGGACGAGACGATTCTCCGAAATGGCGAGCCGTTTATCTCTTATTTCCTACGGCGCACCTATCCACCGGCGGTGCTGGTCGAGGTATGTTTCCTCACCAATCCCGGAGATCGCTCCTTCCTCCTTTCTCGCTCTGCTTTTTATGAGATCGCCTCTGCCCTGAAGCAGGGAATAGACGAGTATTATCTAACTCTGGAAAAAGACGAGGTGAAAGAATGGACGCGGTTATCCTCCTTATCCTGATCGCCCTTTGTACTGCTCTCGGTTATCTGCTCGCAAGTAGAAGAAAGCAGGATGAACCCCCGGGTTCGGTTGAACCCCCGGGTTCGATTGAACCCCCTGGCTCGGATGAGCCTCCGCCACAGCCGATACCTCCGGAACCCGAAGAGCTCTTCAAGCCAGAGGGGGCAAATGTGCCGAAGCCTTACCACTTTCCAGAAAAGCAAGCCGAGGCGTTAAGGGCGATGGGGATAGATTGGGTTCGCATCCCCTTGGGACGGCGAGGCATTGATCCGACGCCTTTCATCAGGGAGGGGTTTCACATCTTGGCGGTAACCGATAACTATGCCAGGGATGTTCCCCGCTATCCTGAGATCCCCGCCTGGGAGTTCAGAAACGAAGCAAACCTGATGGGGAAATCGCCAGCGGATTATCTCATAGAGCTCCGGGCGTTCTACAAGTATATGAGGAAATATCACCCAGAGAAAATCATCCTGACTTCCTGCGCCGGTGGTGGAATGGAGAGAAGGATCAGGTGGAACACCGAGCTGTGGAGACTCCTTAGGGATGAGGATATGCCGGAACTCGTTTTGAACATCCATACCTATAACGACGCCGTCCTTCACGAGCTTCCCATCTATAAGGAGGCTCTTGCTGGTTTTGCCAATCCCCTTTGGATTACCGAGTTCGGCGTTTCTGATTTTGAGAGGCAGGCGGAGATAGCTAATAGATGTTATCCCGCCTTGAAGGGGCTTCCTCGGCTTGAGAAGGTGTTCTGGTGGGCACTCTTCGATGGCGAGGCGGGTAAGGATCCGTTCTCCCTCGTTTGGGTATATCCTGAGCAAATTATCTACAGCCCCTTGGGGGAGCAATTGAAAAGGAGTAAGAGAAATGGCTAAGAGGATACTTAAGGGATTGAGATTGATCGCCCTTTATGCCGTTTACGGCGTTTTGTGGGCGGTGTTATCCTTGCTTTCGGCGCTGGAGAAGGCGCTTGAATCCCTGTTTGCCAGGGTAGGGGAGGCGATCTATGCGGGGCGATGAGCTCGCTAAGGCGGTGAAGCTTATCGGCTGGGCGAAGCTGATTCAGGTGGTTGTGGCAGTGGTAGTGCTCGTCGCTGTAATTTTTGGAGGTTTTTACATAATCTCCTTAAGGCGAGAGGTTGCAAAGAGCAATGCCAAGCTTGAGGAGATGAGTCGAAGCTTCCTTCGCCTTTCCCGGGCGGTGCGTGCTCGTTCGGTTGCGGTGTCGGATCTGCGGAGGACGATAAAGGATTGGCGGGTTAATCCCGAGGTGTTGCGCCTCATCCGAAAAAATAGAGAGGAGATAACCTTAGTGGGCAAGCTGGTGGCGGAGATGAGGGGGGCCCGTCAGGGTATCTCCCTCGCTCCCACGCAAGGAGGGGGAAAGCCAGAAGTTAAGGAGTTCTCTTCGGAGATTAGGCTTCCTGACGGTCCTCCTATCGCCTGGTGGCGGGTGAACACCCTTGGCAAAGCGGAGCAAGGCATCTATCCTTTTGAGCTTCATCTCCTCACCACCCTTTCCCGGCAGAGCTCCGGTGGCTTCAACCTCTATAATGAGCTATACCTCACCCTGCCGGGCGATCCGGTGTGGAAGGATAAGCGGTATCCCCTTCCCATCAAGAGCTCCGAAGTCCGCTTTATCTCTGAGGAGAGGAGGGGACTTTTCTTCAGCCCGGCGCTCGATATCGGGCTCGATATCGGCGTAAAACCGCCTCGTTCAGCGGGTATCGGCTATAGTCTTGGGTTTTCCCTTCTTTCTTATGGAAGGAGGAGCGATTGTGAGTGGCGGTTTTTCCGGTTCTCCCTCGGTGCCCTCGATGATGGGCTTAGTATCGGTTTTTCGCCCGTATCTTACAATATCGGGGATTTGCTACCGCTGGTTCAGGATCTGTGGTTCTCTCTTGGCATAAATCACCGCGGTGCATTTCTCTTTACCCTGAGCACCGTATTTTGATGGGTGGCGATATCCTGATGAGGGAGGAACCTCTTTTCTCCTCAGAGGGTTAGGGTAGGGCGGGATGGTGCAGGTGTTTTCCCCTTGGTTTGGTTGGTTTTGGTGTTATAGCAAGACTTAAGGAGGGGATCGATGAAAGTTTCTTCTCCCGAACGGCCCTTTTTAGCCAAGCTCAATTCGCGGAGCTTTTTGGTAGTGGTTTCCCTCCTTGCTCTTTCCTGGATCGCCTTTTTCCTCGGCAAGCTTTCGGAGAGAGGCTTGATCCAACTTGTGATCTTCCTCACCGGCTTCTTCCTGAGCTATAAAGGCGCTAAGCATCACATATTTAATACCCGCTCTTGACATATATCGTATAATAGTGATAAATATGAATCGAGAGGTGAAGAAGGTGGTAAAGAAGGTGGGTTATTTACTTCTAACCGTAGAGTTTAAGAATATAGGCAGAAGGTGGACGGCAAGATGTATAGAGCTGGGTACATCTACATTCGGGCGTTCTTTGAATGAAGCCAAAAAGAGAATTGAAGAAGCAATTCTACTCCACCTACATACTCTCGAAGAAGTGAATGAATTGGAACGGTTTCTTGAAGAGCATGGCATCAAATTTTATGCCAAGAGACCTGCCTGGAAAGAGGTTTCAATATCCGTCCCCCTTGACAGAGGAACCTTTATTAAGCCGTATCTTCAGCCTGTACATTGTTAGCAATATATGATTAATGACCTCCGATCTCCCCGCTATTACCGGCAAACAGTTAATTCGACTTCTTAAAAAAGATGGTTTTGTCATTAAACGGAGAGCGACTCACGGGGTTGCGATGGCAAAGTCTGTGGGCGAGCGGACTATAGTTACTGTTATCCCGGACACGAGAGCTTCGCTTCCTCGGGGAACTTTGATGGATATCCTTGGACCGAAGCAAACCAAGCTTGGAAGAGAAGGGCTTCTCAAGCTTATTGAGAAATACGGACTTAAATAGACAGTTCGTGCCTGAATAGGATAGAACTCTATGTTTTAAGCTCAAATGGTTAATCTTCATTTGATTCGCTAATTGAACTGTTTGAAGCAAAGTTGCTCTTCATAAAATAGAGGCAAGAAATACCGTTCTTCAAATGATTAAGGAGAAGGAAGAACAACTGCGGAAATCGTTTGTTGAGTATGTAAAATTGTGTGAGAATTTCTTCTCATATAACAAATGTTTCATTACTTCTATACTACCAGTTCCTCTACCATGGAATAACTTATATTTAATCTTATCACAATGCTTTAACCCATTAAATGTGCTCCTCCCCCGTGTTGAGGGAGGTTATGAGTTCAAAAAGCTTGTATCAGACTTTTCCGTTGCTTTTGGGGGTAAGCCTGTAGAAAACCTTGATAAAAAATATCTACCGCAACGGGAGATGATGAAAAATTTCCTTAGGCGTTCAGAGTTTTACATTGAGCTGTTGTGTAATGGGAACTTAGATGCTAACGATTATTTTAAAAAGCTGTGTTCCGCTTGCGGTAAAAAGAAGGTTAAAATAATAAAGCTTCATTTACTGGAATCAATCTATTTCTTTGAACAAAAAGAGCCTGTTGATTTTGGTGATTTCGTAATCCAGCAGTTCTCATTCTATGAACTTGAAGAATTAACCAATAATAGGCTGAATCGTATATTCTATCCAAAGGCGGCGTTAGTTACAGAGGAGTTAGCTAATTATTGGTTTGTTAAGGAAGAAATATATGAAGAGAGAAAGGAATTGGATTTTAGTAAGATAGAGACTCCTGAGATAGAGCCGGGTGGACTTATTAATCCTCCTGATGTGGTTCCAGAAATACCGCAACCGATACGATTGTTAACCCTTTTCAGATGGCAAGGGGAATTTTTACAAACAAAACAGAAGAAGCCCTTTCATTGGTCTCGCTTTTCGAATCCAATATCACTTGTTATTACTGACGATCTCTTGGAGACCCCTCACCCAGCTCCCAGTGTTTCTGCTTTACAAAAATTTCCAAAAATTGATCTTTCGACAGGGAGGGAAGTTGATAGAAATCCTTTCTATTATACTATTAAAAAAGATGATATACCGAAAATAAGAGAAATAGTAGATGGATATAAGAAATTCTCGGAAATTGATTTGGATAAATGTGGGTGGAAATTTGTTGAAAGGGCATTTGATTATTTAGTAAAAGCCTTTTTCGCTTCAGAATTGGACGAGTTATTATGGCATATGGTAGCGTTGGAGGCGTTGTTTGGTGAGGATAAGAGCAAGATAAGAGAGCTTATTCAAAACAGACTTAGTAAAATTTTTGAAGAGAAATATATAAAAATTGATGAATGTTATAAGGTTAGGAACAAACTCGTCCATGGTGGAGGGATTAAAAGTGAAGCGGACCAGACGATTCTTTCTATGGCTCGGCATGTAGCTCGAAGGTCAGTTTTATGGTTTTTCAGCTTTCTGTCATATCTTCATTCCGAATTATCTAAGCATAGCATTCCACCTGAAAAGTACCCCGATAGAAAAAAACTTCTCCGGATAATAGATCATCAATTGAAGGATATTGAGGTGGAAGGAAAAAGGATAGAATTACCGGAGAGCTTTCCTAAGCTTCCTATCTGGGGTGAATGATTAATTAGCGCTGGTTGTTTTTCTTTGTTGTAGATGCTATCCTCAAAGAGCTATGGAGTTTTTCCAAAAACTGTTGACCCCAAAGTATATATTTGCCGTCCTTTTTCTTGGAAGTTTGTTTTTGCTTCTGGGGCGGTTTTATGTCACCAGGAGTGTGGCAGGAGGGGATGCGGTATATTACTACATCACCTTAAGATCGCTTGTAATCGACCGGGACCTGAACTTCGCTAACGAATACCATCATTTCGCAAGTACCGTCTCTCCCTTCACCGGAAACCCGAAGATAAGGGAGATACCGAAACCAACGATAACAGGAAGGCTCCCCAATAAATACCCGATAGGGAGCGCCATTCTCCTTTCCCCCTTCTTCGCCCTTGCCCACCTGTTAGCCCTCGCCCTGAAAGCGGTGGGCGTCCCTCTATCCGCCGATGGTTATGGAGCGATCTATCAACTTTCCGCCGGAATAGGAAGCCTCATCTACGGTTTTGCCGGCTTGCTCCTCATCTTTCTCCTCGGGAAAAGGCTTTATGAGCCGAAGGCTTCCCTTCTTTCAACCTCCTTTATTCTCCTTGCCACCCCGCTCATCTACTACCTGACAATGGAACCGTTGATGTCCCATTCCCTCTCCTTCTTCATGATTAGCCTTTTCATCTTCCTCTGGTATCACCTGCGGAAGAAGGGGAGGGTTTACCACTTCGCCTTACTCGGGGCGATTGGCGGGCTCGCTGGTATCGTCCGCTATCAGGATGGCTTTTTCCTCCTCATCCCGGTGATCGACCTCGTCATCCTCTCCTTCCGCCGGAGGAGGGATGAGGTACTTCTTTTCGCCCGTTATGGTTTACGGCTGGCGATGTTTATCTTTGGAGCGGTTTTAGCCCTCTTGCCCCAGCTCTATGTAAATAGGGTGCTTTATGGTTCTTTTTTCACCACCGGCTATGCGGGGGAGAGCTTTCCTTATTGGAAGATGCCGAAGCTCCTTTATACCTTATTCTCCCCGGCAAGTGGTCTTATCCTCTGGTCCCCGATAATCGCTTTTTCCCTTGTGGGGCTCCTTTTTCTTTCTCGGCGGGATCGGCTTTTTGGTTCGCTCCTCTTTTTCGCCTTTCTCGCTCAGTGGTATTTGGTAAGTAGCTGGTGGAGCCCGGACCAGGGGGATTCCTTTGGTAATCGGATGCTTCTAAACTGCATCCCGATATTCGCCTTCGGTTTGATGGAGCTCTTCCAGCGGATTAAGAAGCGAGAAGGGCTTTATAAAACGGTGTTGATCCTCTCCTTTCTTTTCGTCCTGATAAACGGGGTCCTTGCCGGGCTTTACTGCTTCCGCATCATCGGCAATCCTTATTGATGGGAGGATTTGATCCCCTTCGGGGATGTAGGGTATTTTTAACCATCACTTCCACCCATCTTGCTAATCTTCGATCAGGAGCTAAAGGGGAACCATTATACCTGTAAGATAGGTTTTTCAATATCTGAGGAATGCGCTTCTCGGTGAAGAAACCAGCGCTTACCATAATCGGTATCACGATCACCCTTCCCCTTTTTGCTTCCTCTTTCACCACTTCCCGGAGATAGGGGGACCTCCCTTTGAAGATGTAGCCGTACTTCACATCTTTTAGCCCGAGTTGCTTCTTGAGTTGGGTAGCCAGCGAGGCGAGTTGTTCATTCCATCTTGCCAGGTTTTCTTCGGTTTCCGCTCCATGAGCAGTGAGCACCACGATTTCATTCTTTTGGGAAACGCTTAGCTCCTTTACCCGGTCTCTGAGGATCTCTCCAATAAGGGGATGAGCGTCAAAGGCAGGGGTAAGAATGAAATGCGCATCGCTCCTAAGAGGATGGAGCTCTTCTGCTCCTTGTGGTGGCTCTTTTCTAAGCTTGAGGATATATTTTATCTCCTCGATGTGGTTGCTATAAGAGGAGATGAACAGGGGTATGGCGATTATCTCATCCGCCCCTTTCGCCATTAATTTGGCTACCGCCTGTTCGATAGTCTGATCAGGGACATACTCCAGAAAGCCAAGTTCAACAGGATAAGGAAGGTTGACCATTTTAACGATCTTTTGGACCGGGCCGTTCCACATCCTCTCCGGGCTTCCGTGGGCGATGAGGAGTACGCCTACCTTGCCCTTTATTGGGGTAAGGCTTCCCAAAAGGAAGAAAAATAAGATCAAGATTGGAAGGAGTTTCCTTTTTCTCATAGTCTTTTCTCCATCGGCTCCCTCAATTTGAGATTGAGATTAAATCTCAACAATATGATATCATAACTCCCCTTCCGCTTCAAATTTTATTTCAGAGTTTTTTGATCTTCTGAAGCACTTCGTCAGGAGGGAGACGAGCCCCTATCTAAAGAGAAAGGTTCTCATTCCCCTTCGCCGGCAGGGGCTTCCTTTATTACGAAGATAAAGAGGATGCCAGCTACCGTCGCCATCAGGGCGCCATAAAGGAAGGTAGCGGTAGGAGAAAAAAGCTTCCACAGAAAACCGGCGATAACGTTTGCGGGAAAGAGAGCGATGCCCACCGCGGTGTGGTAGAGACCGTAAGCCGTCCCCCTCACCTCGTGCCGTGATATATCCCCCACGAACGCCCGCTGTACCCCTTCGGCAACCCCGTAGTAGATGCCGTAGCCTGCAAAAAGTAGAACGATGGATAGGGGAGAACGGGCAAAGGCGAAGCCAACGAAGATGAGGGCGAAGAAGAAATAGCCGAATATTATCAGCTTCTTCCTCCCTATCCTATCCGAAAGGATGCCAGCAGGAATAGAGATGAGGGCGTAAACAAGATTAAAGAGGAGATAGACAAGGGGGATGATCTTGGGAGAGATACCGGCGGTCTGTGCCCTCAGGATGAGGAAGGCATTGCTGAAGTGGCCCAAGGAGAAGATGAAGCTCACCACGATAAAGAGCTTAAGCCCCCTTTCGAGGGAGGAGAAAGCCAGTTTTACCTCCCCTTCTTTTTCTTCTCCCTTTGGTTTTTCTTTCTTTTTCTCTTCGATCAGGGGAATAAGGGAGATGGCGATGAAAGCAGGTATCGCCGCGATAAGGAAGATGAGTCGATAGTTGGATGCAAGGAGAGACATAAGGGAAAAGGCGAGAAGCGAGCCGACGATAGCGCCAGCGGTATCCATTGCCCGGTGGAAGCCGAACGATTTTCCCCGGACCCTCCTTTTTGCGAGATCGGAGATCAAGGCGTCCCGCGGTGAGGTCCTTACCCCTTTCCCCACCCGATCGAAAAAGCGGAGGAAGAGGACCTGCTGCCAGAAGGTAACGAAGTAAAAGAGCGGTTTGGTAAGAGCAGAGACGAGGTACCCATAGAAGACGAAGATCTTCTTCCGATGTATCCGGTCGGAGAGCCAGCCGGAGAGGGTTTTAAGCAGGCTGGCGGTCGCCTCCGCTATCCCCTCGATCAACCCGATCACCGGGGACGATGCCTTGAGCACATTGGTGAGGAATAGGGGAAGGAGGGGGTAGATCGTCTCGCTTGAGGCATCGGTGAAAAAGCTCACCCAGCCGAGGAGGAAGACATTTTTCTCTATCCCGAGGATCTTCTTTTCCTTCATCTCTTTCTCCCCTTAAAGCGGTCTCCAATTATAACCGATTTATTTACTTGATCGCAAGGGCAAAGAAGCTTAGTGGATGACATCCTTTACGATTAAGAGAATGGCGATGCCGAGGAGGGTGATCCCGAAAAGCCTTCTCACCCCTTTCGGCTTCATTCGATGCGCCATTATCCTCGACCCGAGCTGGCTCCCGAGGATAACCGCGATGAGTGAGAGGACCCAGATCAAAGGGCGGGGCGTTGCTGCGGTTAAAAGATGGGAGATGAAGCTCGAGCTTCCGGAGAAGGTTACTACCAAAGCGGAGGTGGCGACCGCCGATTTCGGGTTGAGCCCAGAAAGCGAGAGGAGAGGGACGATGAAGGAACCACCACCCCGTCCGATCAAGCCGGCAAAGAAACCAAGGACGCTTCCGGCGATGATGCCGAGGGCAATCCGCTCCCTTCCCGTCATCTCCCCCTTTTTCGGCTGAAAGCCGGAGAGCATCAATATTGCCGCTCCTCCGGTGAAAATGGCAAAGGCCAAGATAACTCTGGGGGTGGAGAGCCTTAGGTTGATCAGGGTGCCCAATGGAGCGAAGATCACCATCGTAATGGCAAATGGTAGCGCTACCCGTAGATCGATGAGTTTCTTTCTCAAGTAGGTGATGGTGGCAGAAAGGGAATTGGCGACATTGAGGAGCATACCGAGCGGTATCGCCTCCCTTTTGAAATCCATCCCCAGCCAGAAGAGGATGGGAATGTAGAGTTGAGAACCGCCCATCCCCAACATCGAAAAGAGGAAGGCGATGGCAAAAAAGATCGGAGGTGCGAGATAAAGATGGTTCATATCTTTTCTATATTAACCCATAAAGCATTTTCCCTGCTATACCGAGGAGAATAATCCCTATTATCATCTTCACCTGCGAGCGGTTCAGCTTCTCGGTCATAAAGTAAGAGCCGAGGATTGCCCCGCCAATGGAACCAATGGCAGTTGCGGAAAGAAGCACCCAGTTTACCTCACCAATGGTAGCATGTCCTAAAAAACCAGAAAATGAGGAGAATATAACGATGAACGAAGTAGTTGCTGATGCCTTCTTCGGGTTGAACCCAAGCCAGATTAGCACTGGAACGATGATGTTTCCCCCACCAACCCCAAGAAGTCCCCCAGTAAAGCCAGCGATTGCCCCTACCGATCCTCCGTAGCTTATCAATCTCCCCTCAGAGATGTTCTCTCGTTCTTCTTTTCCCTTAGGGCGATAGAAGAGCATCATATAGGCGGCGAAGAGGAGAAAGCCGATGAAGAAGATGCGAAGTGTCCTCACTGGAAGGAACTGAGCGGTATAAGCCCCAAGAGGAGAAAGGGCGGTGGCGACTATCAGTATCGGGATGGCTGTTTTGAACACCACCAGTCCCTTTCTTGCATACCGCGCCGAGGCGAAGACCATCGCTATAGAGTTGAGGAGGAGAGCGGTGGACATCGCCTCTCGTAAGGGGATGCCCAGAGCATCGAATGTCGGTATAAGGATGAATGCCGCCCCCACCCCGGCTATGGTGAGGGCGACAGTAAAGATAAAGGTTACTAAGGCTGCTAAGGTAGTGACCATAAGACACTCCTATTTCAATCAATATGATCGAGTCAGGCAGATCGCCGAATCGATCCATCTTCCTTCAACCGATATCACCGGAGCAGGGAAGACAGAACTTCTTCCCCTCAATTACCCGGAGCCCATGGGCGAACACCACCTCACCGCACTTCTCGCACCTGCTCCACTCGAAGGTCCCCTTTCTCGGCTCGAAGTCGATCTCGAACACATCGCCCACCACCAGTATCTCTTCGTCGGGGGCGTTCCAGATTTTCTCAATGAGCGGGTCGATTATCTCCGGCTTTATGTCCTGGGGCTCCACCCCTTCCTTCCTCAACTTGACGAACTCCGAGGAAAGGCCCTTTATCTGGAATTCAGGATTTAATGAGACCCTTACCGCCCGTTTCGTCTTCACATCGATCAAGGTGAGGGCGTTTTTGGAGTAGTCGAGCTTCTCGATGTTGCTCTTGCCAAAGGTGCAACCGGTAGCCACCTGTACGCCATCGACAAAGCACATCGTGGCGTGGGCAAAGCCGGTTTCCACGAGACAGTGGAGCTCCTTATTCTTTGCCCGGGAGACACCGAGCGCCCTCATCGCGGAAAGACCTGCCCTTATGCCGAGGGGCATCGCCGGGCATTTGTGCCCGTGGAATTTTATGCCCAATTCAAGAAGCGATCTATCATACATTTTCTTCCCTCCTTTCTTTCCCCTGTAGAGGGGCAAAGGGTTTCAATTTAGCCCATTATTTTTCCCTTTGTCAAGTATATTTTTATATTCGGATAGAGGAATATTAAGGAGTAAAAAAATCCCGCGCTTAAAAAGCGCGGGAGAAAAGGGATGGCGTTCCGATCTACTTCTTCAGCTCCTTCAATATGATCTCTATCGCCTTCTCAAGCTGGGGATCACGCCCCGCTACCCGATCCGCCAAGGTGTTCACCACGGTGATATCGGGCTCCACCCCGCCGATCGTCTCCAAATCCTTCCCCTCCAAGGTATAGCAGCCCCAGAAGGGGATACGGAAATAGGCGCCGTTTAACAGCCTTCTTCCCGTGGTGAAGATCAGCCAGCCGTAGGTTCTCGTCCCCACTATCTTACCCAAGTGTAGTGCTTTGAACCCATTTGCGGTCATCTCCGCATCGGACAGGGAGTATTCGTTGGTGAGGAGGATGATCGGCTTATCCCCGATGTTGAAGGTGGGCTGGGTGGTGGTGGAGAGGTCCCGCATCCGCCACTTGGCATAGGCACGCCGGCTCAGGGCGGAAAGCACCTGATCGTGAATATTTCCTCCCCGGTTGAACCTGATATCGAGGATGAGCGCCTCCTTATCCGCTGCTTCGGATTCAAGCTCCTTCAGGAACCGGGTTAGATCCCATCTGCCCATAGCCCGCATATGGATGTAAGCCACCCTGCCGTTCGTTTTTTCCTCGACCATCTTCTTCCGGGCATCCTCCCACATCTGGTAGCGGAGGGACTGTACCTCTCGGGAGGAGATCGGCTTCACATATACCACCCGGGCGTTTTCCTTGGTCAGCTTCGAGTTTATGAGGAGCTTCACCTTCTTTCCTATCTTGTCGTTTAAGAGCTTCGCTATGTTCGTCCTTGGCGAGAGGACGACATCATCTATGGCGATGAGGTAATCACCCAGCTTCACCCCTGCTTCTGCCTTTGCTACCGGTCCATCCTTTATTATCTTCTTTATTTTGAAGAATTCTTTACCTTCCTTCTGCTCGAACTCGATGCCAAGCTCACCGGTTCTCACTGCCGATGGGGAATAAGGGGGATAGATCCCCAGGTGCGATGAGTTGAGCTCTCCGAGCATCATACTTATCACATCGTAGAAGTCGGTGTCGGTGCCCACCCTCTCGATTATTGGGGCGTACTTCTCCCTTATCTTCTCCCAGTTCACTCCGTGGAAGTTCTTGTCGTAGTAGTAATCGCGGAGGGTGACCCAGACCTCGTTGAACATCTGCTTAAACTCCGCCTTCTTGTCTATGGTGAGCTC
>JAGGZT010000014.1 GCA_021161905.1 Acidobacteriota bacterium
GGAGTTGATCGGGAAGCTCGGTGCGGATATCCTCGTCTTCCTTCCCTTCGATGAGCGGGTTGCTGCCACCCCTGCCCGGGATTTCGTCCTCACCCATCTCATTTACGGGATCGGGATGAAGGCGATCTACCTGAGCCGATATTTTGGCTTGGGGAAGGGAAGGGGAGGTGATTCCTCCCTCCTTAAGGAGCTATCCGAGGAGCACCGCTTCGAGGTGGTGGTGGTCGATGAGGTCATAGTAGGGGGAGAGATCGTCTCAAGCAGTAGTATCAGAGAGAGGATCGTGGCGGGGAAGGTGGATGAGGCAGCGTGCTTCCTTGGACGAAACTATTTCATTGATGGGAAGGTTATTCCAGGGGAAAGAAGGGGAGCAAGACTCAGCTTTCCCACCGCTAACCTGAAGCCGGAAAATGAGCTCATCCCCGGTGATGGTGTCTATATCACCTTGGTAAGCTATAAAGGGGAAAAGCTTTACAGCCTCACCAATATTGGTCCTCCTGCCACCTTCGGGGTGAAGGAGCGGAGGGTTGAGGTTCACCTGCTCGATTTCAACGGGGAACTATATGGAGAGAGGATCAGGGTCCATTTCCTTAAAAGGCTCCGCCCAGTGAGGAGGTTTGATGACGAAGAACAGCTCAAAAGACAGATAGAGGATGATGTCTCCCGGGCAAGGGATTACTTCTCCTCGCTTTCCCCGAAGAGCTTTTCCCACTGAGATTTTGCCTCGGCGCTTTTCTCGTTTCCCCGTTTTATATCTTCTTTCCTTAGCTTAAAGAAGGTGCAGAAGTTGGCTCCCTCCCGATCGGCGACCCAGTCGGAAGCCGGCTCCCGGCATTTATTGTGGGCGCTCTCGTCGTAGAACTCGCAGTTCAAACAGCAATGGACAGCAGAAGAGCAGTTGGGGCAGAGATCCTCCCTGCTCGGGAGGTAATCATCAGGGAATTTGTAGCCACAAAAGAAGCAGGTAGCCATTTTCTTTTCCCCCTCATCATTAAACCACAAGGATAAAGCCCGGTCAATCGGCGAATGGGCTGGATTTAACCCCTCTTTCCGTGTTATATTAGTTAGCTATCGAGATAAAGGGGGGTGTTCTATGCTCCGTTTTTTCAATACATTGACGGGAAGGATCGAGGAGTTTCATCCCTTATCTGAGGGCGAGGTACGGATGTATACCTGTGGTCCCACGGTTTACGATTACGCCCACATCGGAAACTTCCGGGCGTACATCTTTGAAGACCTTCTCAGGCGCCACCTAAAATTCCGTGGCTTTCGGGTAATCCAGGTGATGAACATCACCGACATTGACGATAAGATCATCCGCCGGGCGAACGAGGCAGGGGAGGATATCTTCACCTTTGCCTCCCGCTACATCGAGGCGTTCTTCGAGGACATCAACGCCCTCCGCATCGAACGGGCAGAGTATTACCCTCGGGCTACCGAGCACATAGAGGATATGAAGAGGCTCATCGAGAGATTGATCGAGAAGGGACACGCCTACATCAAGGAGGGGTCCGTTTATTTTAAGATAGATACCTTCCCCGACTATGGGAAGCTCTCCAAGCTCGATCCGGAATCGCTTGAAGTTGGAAGCAGGGTGGATGCGGATGAGTACACCAAAGACGATGTTCGCGACTTCGCTCTATGGAAGGCGAGGAAGGAGGGAGAGCCTTATTGGGATTCCCCCTGGGGTGAGGGGAGACCGGGTTGGCATATCGAGTGCTCGGCGATGAGTATGCGTTACCTCGGGGAGACCTTTGATATCCACACCGGCGGGGTGGATAACATCTTCCCCCATCACGAGAACGAGATAGCCCAGAGCGAGGCAGCAACAGGGAAACCGTTTGTCCGCTACTGGCTCCATTGTCAGCACCTCGTCGTCGAGGGGGAGAAGATGAGCAAGTCGAAGGGGAACTTCTACACCCTCCGCGATCTCCTTGAGAAGGGGTACGACCCGGTAGCGATCAGGTATCTCCTTCTTGCCACTCATTACCGCAAGCCTTTAAATTTCACCTTCGAGGGGCTCAGGAATGCAGAAACCACGGTAGAACGGATAAACGATTTTCTTGACAGGTTGGCAAGCTCGTCCTTTACCTCCTCGGGAAACGGAGCTCTCGAGAAGGCGATCAGCCGGGCAGAGGAGAAGTTCACCGCCGAGCTCGATGATGATCTCAATATCTCCGGGGCACTCGCTGCCCTTTTCGAACTGATAAAGGAGGCGAACACCGCCCTCGATAGCGGAGCGGTTTAAGAAGGGGAGAGGGGGAAGATCCTCTCCCTTTTCCGCAATTGGAACCGTGTCCTCGGAGTGATCGAGGAGCCGGAGGAGCTTCCCGATGAGCTTTTGAGGCTCATCAGGGAGAGGAACGAGGCGAGGCGGGCGAGGAACTATAAGCTTGCCGACGAGATAAGGGCAAGGCTCCTCGAGAAGGGTATCGTGCTTGAGGATACCAAGTACGGCACCCGCTGGCGGCGGAAATCCCTCCGGGATTGATTGGTTGGATGTATGAGCTTTTATCGGGCTTAATTACAAGGAGGTGTAATTATGTCTTCTGATAAGTTTCCCGAGATAAAGACGAAGCTTCCCGGTCCCCGAGCGAAGGAGGTTATCGAGCGGGATGGGCGGTTCATCTCCAAGTCTTATACCCGCTCTTATCCTATGGTGGCGAAGAAGGGTACGGGGGCGGTTGTTGAGGATGTGGATGGCAACCGGTTCCTCGACTTCACCGCCGGGATAGCGGTCTGTGCCACCGGCCATTCCCATCCTGAGGTGGTATCTGCGGTGAAGAAACAGGCAGAGGCGCTCATCCATATGTCGGGGACCGACTTCTACTACGAGCCGCAGGTGGATCTGGCGGAGAAGATGAACGAGATCGCCCCGATATCCGGTGAGTGTAAGAGCTTCTTCGGTAATTCCGGTGCCGAGGCAATAGAGGCAGCGATGAAGCTTGCCCGCTACTACACCAAGCGTCCCATCTACATCGCCTTTTATGGAGCGTTTCACGGGCGGACCTTTGGTGCCCTCTCCCTCACCGCGAGCAAGAGCGTTCAGCGGAAGTTCTTCTCCCCGCTTCTTCCTTCGGTGGTTCACAGCCCCTATGCCTACTGCTACCGTTGTCCCTTCGGCAAGGAGGTTAAATCTTGCGATCTTGAGTGCGTCAAGTTCCTCGAGGACTACATCTTCGAGAAGGAGGTACCGCCGGAGGAGGTGGCAGCGATAGTGGTTGAGCCAATCCAGGGAGAAGGGGGCTATATTGTCCCGCCGGATAAGTTCATCAAGAGACTGCATCAAATAGCGAAGAAGTACGGCATCCTCTTCGTCTCCGACGAAGTTCAGGCGGGGATGGGGAGGACGGGCAAGATGTTCGCCATCGAGCATTTCGGCGTAGAGCCCGATATCATCACCGTTGCCAAAGGTATCGCCTCGGGGATGCCGCTTGGGATAATGGTCTCCCGGAGGGAGATAATGGATGCCTGGGTGCCCGGCTCCCATGCCTCGACCTTCGGTGGAAACCCGGTCTCCTGCGCTGCCGCCCTTGCCACCATCAAACTGCTTAAGGAGAAGTACATCGAGAATGCGGCGAAGGTTGGCGGTTATATCCTTGAGGAGCTCACCAAGATGAAGGATCGGCATCGTCTCATCGGCGATGTGCGGGGCAAGGGGCTGATGATCGCTGTGGAGATGGTGAAGGACAAGGAAACCAAGGAGAAAGCTCCGGAGGAGCGGAACAAGGTGGTCTATAAGGCGTTTGAGAAGGGACTTTTGGTCCTCGCCTGTGGTCCGAACGGGCTTAGGTTCTCGCCCCCGTTGGTGGTGGATAAGGAGCAGGCGGAGAGGGCGCTTTCCATATTCGAGGAGGCGCTCACCGAGGTGGAGAAAGGATAAATTGCGAGGCTTTCTCTCGCACCTGATAGCGAAGCTCAAGAGGAAGGCGAACCCCCATCTCTTCGGGAAGAGGGGTGAGGAGCTCGCCTCATCTTTCCTCAGGAAGAAGGGGTATCGGATCGTGGAGCGAGGGTATCGGACTCGGTTCGGGGAGATAGATATCATCGCCTATGATGGGGAGGTGCTCTGTTTCATCGAGGTGAAGGCGAGAAGGTCGGATAAAAAGGGTCTTCCCGAGGAGGCGATTCCTCCCTGGAAGCGAGAGCGGATCAGGAGGATGGCTGAAGGGTATCTTGGGAGTAAGGGTTTTTCCGATATCCCCTGTCGGTTCGATGTGGTCGCCATCTACTCGCCGGAACGAGGAAAGGTGGAGATCAACCTGATCAAGGACGCTTTTTAGTAGATTTGATCCTCTTTCCCGGGTTAAAAACGGGCTTGACAGGGGAAAGAGGGGTGTTATATATTTAAATTCGGCGGAGCGGGAATAGCTCAGGGGTAGAGCGCAACCTTGCCAAGGTTGATGTCGCGGGTTCGAATCCCGTTTCCCGCTCCAAACTTTTTGAGGCGGCGTAGCCAAGTGGTAAGGCGGAGGTCTGCAAAACCTCTATACCTCGGTTCGATTCCGAGCGCCGCCTCCAATTTTTTGCCTTCTTCTCCAATGGACGGTTGGGCAGTCGTGGGTTTTCTTCCTTCCTCCTTGTAGTTCCCCCTTCTTGACAAAGGGTGTCCCCGGTGCTATAAAGGAGGGTGATCTATTAGAGTTGGTAGGGATGAGGGATCTGCAGAGGGCGGTGGAAGTTTTTAAGTGGTATTTTTAGTCATTTGGCAGAAAGTTCTTTGTTTTTTGCAATCGGTTTGTTTGTAACTTCTTAGAGGAATAAGCCTGCCGGGGTGGCGGAATTGGTAGACGCAAGGGACTTAAAATCCCTCGGGGCTTAGGCTCCGTGCCGGTTCGAGTCCGGCCCCCGGCACCAGATCATTTAATTAAGATAAGAGAATTACTTCCTTTTATCCGAGAAAAGATAAATAGAAATCTCACTAATGCTTACGCTGAGTTTTCTCTTGGCTTCAAGGTGGCTGCAATAGTGTTTAAGAAGGTGTTATCCTTTGTCTATTTGTCGAGTCAAAAGCTTAAAGTCGTTTTCGCTTAACTTGCGGATTGAGGTAACAAACCATCCCCACGCTTTGTTTGGATCGATACCGCGAAAAGCTTCAAGCGAAATTCGCATTGCTGTATCTATAACGACTGGATTGTCAAAGTAAAGCTTTACATCTTTAAGCTGAAACACCCAAGGATATTGCTCTGGGTGTTTAATTTTAGGATGAGTTTTTCTTTCGGGCGTAGAAGCTATCTTAGCGTGAGCAACCACCCCAATTCCGGAGGCATAGAAACAGATTAAATCTCCAGCTTTTAGATGTTTTCTCCCGGGGGTCCTTTCACCAATAGCATGAACTTTTCCTTCGCCTATGAGGTCCTTAATAATCTCCTCTGCTGTCCTTTTTTTATCTCCTCTCACCGGAGCGAGCCAATATTCTATCTCTTTTTTTGTCTTTTTTTCTTTTCCAACCTCTTCTTCTGTGCCTATTTCAGGTTCTGGTCGAGTCAATAGTCGGGATATCAACCCTGCGATATGGTCAATAGTAGGACCTGAAGGTTTAATAATGCCAAGGATATCTTCATGACTTATCTCATATTCATTTATAGCCTCAGCCAGTGAAATCAGGGACTCGACAGAGATGATTCTCAGCTGATTTGTTCTTTTTTCGGCTATTATGGAGTTTTCAAGCTGATTTAGGCCAGAGTCAGGACGCCCAATAACATACAGGCCGAGAGCATGATCCCAATCAGGAATGACCTTTTGTGAGATCAGACTATTAATATAACCAACGAGTGTAGTAGTTTTAATTGCGTAAGCTTCCGTAGTTTTTACCTCGATGACCAAGTAAAATCCTGTAGGAGATCTCCAAAGCCCATCATATCCTATTTCGCCATACACGCCCTTATATCGTCCGAAGGTTACTTCAAATCCAAGAAATTCTCCCAGGTAATTAACCAGGTCCTGTAAAGCTTTGTTATATTGATCCCCGCTTTTTCTCAGACATTCGTCAATATAATCTCTGATCTGGCCAATTTCCTTGAGATTTTCTTTAAGAAACTGTCTAAATCTTTCTCTGGGAACATCATCTCCGGGAGTGTCGTCCAACCTTCCTACTAAGGATAATATTTTGGTAAGCGTGATTATCATCTTTCTCCCCTTTTTAAATCCTTAACGAGATTACAATATCATTTATACTTGAGATACTATTGAAGCACAAGTTGTGTGATAATTGAAATTCAAATATTTTGAGCTTATATTCTCTACCGGCCCCGGCACCAGATTATTTATTAATAACTTACAGCCTCCCCCAAATATCCCCCTTTTGAAAGATCCTTGAATTCTGCTAGTTTGCTCCCTCCCGGGTTAAAGTAATGGAGATGGATGGGGTAAAAGGGAGGTGAAGGACGTTTGTTATCACCTCTTGCTCAATGGAAAAATCTCTACAGATCTCCCTCCTTGTGCTAAAGTAAAGGAAGGGTGAGGGAAGATGACATCCATTGTCGAGCTTGAGGAGAAGGTAGCTAAGTTAGGGAGAAGGGAGCAAGGGCTATTCGGGAGGATCTTCGAGCTCTTCTCCGCTTGGGGGGAGCTTAAGATCCCAGCCACATTCAGGGGGAAGGTTAGGGAGTACTTTGGCAGGAGGGATGAAGCGGGGAATATCCTCGAATCCGAAGAGGAGGTAGTAGCGAGGATCGAGTCTCAAAGGTTGGTGAGGATAAGGAACAGGATCACCGGGGAGGAGGCGCTCTTCAACCGGCTACGGGCGGAAAGGCCCGGGGTGCGGGAGGAGAAGAGGAGGAAGGAAGAGGATAAGCTTCACCAGTTCATCGAGGAGGCGAGAAGGGGTTGTGATTTCTGCGATCCGGAAAAATACACCTCGGAGGATGTCTTCGGCAGGGTGAGGGGGAAGCACTCCATCACCGCTGCCAACCTCGCCAAGTACGATGCCCATCACGGGCTGGTGATATTCGACAATCACAATCCCCTCGAGTTCACCAAAGAGGAGTTCTTCGATTACCTTGCTACCGCTTTTTCCTGGTTCGCCAAGGTCGAGGAGTATGATCCTCGTCTCCGCTATCCCTTTCTGATGTGGAACTCGCTGCCCCGGGCAGGGGCATCCCAGGTTCACGGGCATATGCAGGTGCTGATGAGCAGGGATTATTACGCCAGGGTCTCCGCACTTTTTAAATCGGCTCGGCGATATCGAGAGGAGTACCACGGGGATTACTTCGCTGATCTCTACCGGGTGCACGATGCGGTTGGGCTTGCCCATTCTTACCGGGAGGTGAAGGTATTGGCTCATCTCACCCCAGTTAAGGAAAAGGAGATAATGATAATCGGAGATTCCCTTGATGAACCCTTTAGGGAAGCCATCTTTAAGACGCTCCGCGCCTATATCGATCGCCTTTCGGTGATGAGCTTCAACCTCTCGTTTGCCATCCCCGTCCCCCCCGATGACTTTCCTTACATCGTGAGGATGGTGGACAGGGGGAGCATCTTCAAGGTAACCTCTGACATCGGAGCGATGGAGCTTTATGGAACCAATGTCATCGCCAGCGATCCTTACAAGGTGATCGAGGTGGTGAGGGAGTTCCTCCGCTTATAACTAAGGGGTTCTCCGTCCGGAGGAGGTTTTGTTTGCTTTTTTCTTTTGTTTCTCCCTAAGCCAATCCTCCGCCATCGACCACGAGAAAAGAGCCGGTGATCCAGGAGGACATATCGCTTGCGAGAAAGAGTATCGCCTTTGCTATGTCCTCGGGCGTTCCCACCCTGTTTATGGGTCTTTCCCCCGCCTCCTTCATAAATTTATCGAGGTCCTCACCCAGCTGGGCGCATTCCCCCCGGAGGAGAGGGGTATCCACATCGCCAGGGCAGACGCAGTTCACCCTGATATTGTCCTGTCCGTGATCGATCGCCATTGCCCGGGTGAGGTTCAATACCCCGCCTTTGGCAGCGCAATAAGAGGCGGCTTTGGGACCACCCTTAAGTGACCAGCCGGAGCCGATGTTGATGATGCTTCCCCCACCGTTTCTCACCATATGGGGTATCACATAATGGGAGAGGAGATATACCCCCTTAAGGGTGATATCGATTGCCCGGTCCCACTCCTCCTCGGAAAGATCGACCACATCCTTCCTTATGATTATGCCCGCATTGTTCACCAGGATGTCTATCTTGCCGAACCTTCTTACCGTTTCCTCGACCCCTTCCTTGCAGTCGGAGGCGGAAGCGACATCGCATCTTATGAAGATTGCTTCAGTTCCTAAGTTCTCTATCTCGGAGACTGCTTCCTTCCCCTTTTTCTCGTCGATGTCGAATATGGTGATCCTGGCGCCCATCTCCCCAAGTAGCTTTGCGGTTCCCAAGCCGATCCCCGATGCCCCTCCGCTGATCAGCGCCACCTTACCCTCCAGGGAGAGTAGCTTTGTCGCTCGCGAGCTGTTCATAGGGTTCCTCCTTACTTCCACATCACCGTTTTTTCGAAGGGGGTGAGACCTTTTCCGCATCCCTTCCCGAGACGGTACCGACATAGGCGGTCTCAGCGACGAATTTAGCTGAAGGGATGTTCACCGAAAACGCCTTCCGGGCGAGGATGTTCCCCGCCCCAAGCGAGACCTTTCCCCCATCCTTTTCCGCCGGCAGGGAAAGGGCAGCTCCAAAAACGATGCCAAGGATCAATGCCGGGATAAAAATTGTTTCCTTTTTCATCGCCTATCCCCCTTAGATTTTTTCCATTGGTGGGAAAATGTTAGCATAGGGAACGGAGGATATCAAACGAAGTAGCTTTCTCACCGTTTACGAGCCACCATCTTTTGTGCTAACTTAGAGTAAGCGAAGGCATCATCGGGAGCGATGGGTGATTGAGAGAAGGGAACATCCTTTGGAAGGAGAATCGCTATGAGGATAGAAACCTTTGAGATGGAGCGGTGGCAATCGAAGTGGGAGCATCGGGTCTCCTACAATCTCTCGGAAAGTGGGGTTCATCCCCTTTCCTTTGAGGAGCTCGTCCCCAGGGAGGAGCTTGAGCGTCTCCTTAAGCTGCGGTTAGGTTACATCCAGACCAACGGGACGAAGGAGCTCAAGCAGAGGATTATGAGATATTACCCCGGGGCAGGGGAGGGGAATATCCTCGTTACCACCGGCTCTTGTGAGGCGAATTTCCTCCTCATCTTTTCCCTCATCGAGCAGGGGGATGAGGCGGTCTTTATGCTTCCCAACTTTATGCAGATCTATGGCCTTTTACGGGCGTTCGGGGCGGAGGTCAAGACATTTACCCTGAGGGAGGAACTCCGCTGGATGCCCGATCTTTCCGAACTCAAGAGGGCAATAACCAAGAGGACGAAGCTCATCTGTATCACCAATCCCAATAACCCAACCGGTGCCCGGCTGAATGACGAAGTGCGGGGGGCGGTAATCGATCTCGCTAAGTGGGCGGGTGCCTGGCTCATTGTGGATGAGGTATATCAAGGGGCAGAGCTCGATGGGAGGATCACCCCGACCTTCTTCGGCTCTTATGAGAAGTGCATCGTCGTCTCTGGACTGTCTAAGGCTTATGGTCTTCCCGGGTTGAGGGTGGGCTGGATAGTGGGACCGGAGAAGGTTATCGATAAGCTCTGGAGCTATAAGGACTATACCACCATCACCATAAGCGGCCCAAGCGATCGCTTAGCCCGGCTGGTACTCGAGCCCGAAATGAGGGAGAGGATCCTTGAAAGGACGCGGAGGATCATAAGGGGCAACCTCGATATCCTTGAGGGGTGGATCAAGGAGAATGGTCTTTTCCATCTCGTTCCCCCATCTGCAGGGGCGATAGCCTTTGCCCGGTATGATCTCGATATCAATGCCACTGAGCTTGCCCACCGGGTGAGGGAGAGGAAGGGGGTGCTCCTTCAGCCCGGGGATCAATTGGGGATGGATGGCTATATCCGCTTCGGCTTGGGCGAGGAGAGCGATCGGTTCCGGGAGGCGCTTTCCTTGGTAGGGGAGGAGCTGAAGGAATTGCGAGCCGGTTGAGGGAGGTAGTAGTATGTTCTCAGCGATGTTTTCTATACTCTTGCTTCCGTTTCTTGTAGCGATGTTTTTAGCGATAAATATGGGGGGTAGCGGGACCTCTCCTGCTTTTTCCGCCGCCTATGGTTCGGGTATCATAAAGAGAGAGTTGATCCCAGGGCTATTCGGAATATTTGTTCTCTTCGGCGCCATTGTTGCTGGTAAAAAGGTGGTATTGACCATAGGTAAGGGGGTTCTGCCTGGCGAAATAATGAGCCTTACCCTGACTACGATAATTCTATTCTCAGTTTCCTTCTCCCTTCTTATGGCGAATTTATTGAGGGTACCTCAATCGACAAGTCAAGCAACGGTTTTTGCCCTTATCGGTCCTGCTATTTATTTTAAGGTTCTTCAGTCCCACAAGTTGTTTCTGGAGATAATCCCTACTTGGTTCATCTGCCCTGTGCTCTCTTTTTTGATAACCCTATCGGTAGGGAAATTTATTTATGCTCCCTTGAAGCGGAGGAATAGCATTAAAATGAGGAGAATTTCTCAACATCCTCTTATAAGGGTCGTTGTTATATTAGCAGCTTGCTATGTCTCCTTTGCCATTGGTTCCAATAATGTGGCGAATGCTGCTGGTCCTATAGCTTCAATGGTGGCAAACAGGCTTCACATCGGGCTAAACGGGGAGAATTTTTTGCTCATTATGATCCTTGCAACCCTGATCACTGCCCCTTGTTTTGGTATTGGAAGCTCTCTATTCGGAGCTCGGGTATTGGAGACGACGGGGAAAGAAATAGTGAGGTTCGGTCCTTTAGGGGCGACCCTGATCTCGTTTGTTACCGCTACCTTATTGCTACTTTCCTCGGTGACGAGGGGCATCCCTACCTCCTTGGTGCAGATGAATACTGCAGCGATAATTGGCTTAGGTGTTTCTAAAATGGGGTGGAGGGGTGTCTTTAGCCAAGTTTCGGTAAAGAGATTACTTACCATCTGGCTCATTGCCCCAATAATCTCCCTCTTTTTGTCTTTCTCCCTCACCTTAATAGCAGATAAGATGGGCTGGCTATAGAGTGCATTTCCCCTTCGATTAAAAAACTCCCTCCCCAACCTTTAGACTGTTGGGGAGGGAAGGA
>JAGGZT010000015.1 GCA_021161905.1 Acidobacteriota bacterium
GCCCACCCCCGGGAGAAGAGTAAAGCGCAAAACTCAACGCTCAAACCTGAAACTTATTACGAGCCTGCGCCCCGGCATCGGGAAGCCAAATAGCTCCTCATAACGCGTATTAGCGATGTTCTCCACCGAGCCGGATAAAACCCCCCGCATCCCCTTGAAAACGAAGAGAGGATAATTCGCCCGGATATTTATCAGGGTGTAGCTCTTAAGGGAAAGAAGCTCGGCACCACCGGGTACCGCCAGATTCCCCGCTACCACCTTCCGTTCACCAACAAACCGAAGGGAAAAAGAAAGAAAGATGTCCCGGGGAAGATCGAGAAACGCCCGAAGGAAAAGCTGATGGTTAGGTAGCTCTACCAGCTCGTCGCTCAGCTCGTTCGTCGTATCGAGGATGTCTCCCATCTTCTTCGTCTTGAGCCAGCTATAACTTCCGGATAGGATGAGCGAGGAGAAGGGTTTTAGGCTTCCTTCAAGCTCGGCTCCGGTAAACTCTGCCCGGTCGATGTTGTAGACCACCCGACTTGGTCTATAGCCGAAGATCGTCCGGATGTAATCCGAAACGCGGTAGTGATAGAGGGAGAAGCGGAGCTTTCCCTTATCGCCGAAGTCCTTAGAGACCCCCCCTTCGTAATGAAGACCCGATTCAGGAAGGAGATCACGCCCTGTTTGATACCCGTTGTTCCACCAGTAGAACTCGGGGATCAGAGGAAAGCGGAGAGCCCGATTTACCGTGAAGTAAGAGGATAGGGAAGAGGAAAGGCCATACCGCAAAATAAGCTTAGGGCTTATACCGCTTCTGGTGAGGATGTTCCCGAGGTAGCCAACCGGGACCGCTCGATAATAATCGTAGCGGAGACCAGCGCCAAAAATGAGCTTCGGGGTAAGGGAGAAATTCCCCTGAACGAAGCCGGAGAATATGCGGATGAGCGAATAGTCCTCATAATTCCGAGGAAGCGCCCAAGCAGGGAAGTATTTGGGGTTTGCGGTTGTCTCTCCTACCCCATCGTAGGTGAGCCACCTTCCTTCGCCCCCCCACTCGATGCTGTATCCCTTTCTAAGCTCCGTACTTACGCTCCCGATTAAGCCGGAACTTCTGTCAACCTTTATCGTCCGCTCGAGTATCAAATTTTTATCACTTGAGCTGTCGAAGTAATGCTCCTCTCTATCTGCCCGGTTCATATATAGATGGAGGTTCACCAGGTTCTTCTCTCCGATAGGCTTGCTCGCGATGAGATCGTATCTTCCCGCCCGCATTTTGTAATAGCTTCCATCTCCTACCGAGTAGCCGGGGAGAAGGTTCACCCCGGCGAACCAATCGCCACTCGCCGCCGGGAAGGAGGGATCGAGCGGTTCGTTGAATAATGGGGAATGAGGATCGATCGAGCACCTATTCGTAATGATAAACCCTCGTTTGATACGACTGAAGGAGGTGGAGAAGGAGAGATGGAGGTCGGAGAACAGGGTGGTGCTTGCTTTACCGAAGAAGCTTTCAGCAGAAAAGTCGTTGTTTCGGAGGTAAGGATCAGCAGTCCTTTTCCCTAAGGAGAGGAAGTAGTAAATTCCTCCTAAATGGTAGGAGTGGGTTAGGAGGTAGTGTCCGCTCTTCCTTTTCCCGTCGGTGATTACCCCTAAGGAGGAAGCAAAGGAGAAGTGGGGGATCTCGCTTCCCTCCTTGGTGACGATGTTTATCATTCCCCCTAAAGTGCTTCCATATTTGGCGGAACCCGCCCCGCGGATGACCTCTATCCGTGCTATTCCTTCATTGGGGATGGTTGAGAAATCGACGAAAAAACCGCCGTAAACACCAGCACCTCCTATTGGACGACCATCAACCATAATCAGGGAACGGGATTCGTTGAACCCCCGAATCTGGATCGCTCCGGGACCCCCCACTGCAGAGGTTGTACCGCCAATTACCCCCTGACGGGAAATTGTCACCCCAGCTACTCCTTCGAGGAGGCCAGCTACCGTCTGGCTCAGCTGAGGGAGTTTGATCTCAGCAGGGGATATGGTAGTGGTTGCCGGGTTCTGGATATCACTCTCCGCTTTGGCGGTTACCACGATCGTTTCGCTGATCTTAATTTTCTTCTTTTGTCCATCGTTAGGTTCCTCTCCCCTGAGAAGGAAGAGGGGAACGGTAAGAATAAGGAATAGTAGAATAACCGCCTTTTTTCGCATAGCACCATCTCCTTCTTTTTTTGAACAAATAAAAGCCACGAGGCTTCTTCTCCGAATTCGTTCGGAGGATTAAGCCTTCGTGGCTTTTTATTACTCGCTTCTCAGCTTCGGCTTACCCTAAGGGGTTCCTCCCCTTAATTCCCGAAGGGGATTGTATCTTTCTTACCCTCTCCTGTCAAGGGGAGACTTCACCCTCTTTGAGATATCGCCGGACCTCGGATACCAGCTCTTCGATAAGCTTGGGAATGGGTTCCTTGCTTTCCCCGACGATGGAAACCCGGCATAGGTTTTTCATCGGGATGAGGAATTTTACCGCCTTTGAGGAGGTTATTGCCTCCGCCATCTTGGGGGTGATCTCACCAAGCATCGAATTGGCAAGGACTATGCCTAAGGTACCCACGATGATATCGACATTTCTCGAGTTGAGGACGATAGCGTTTTCTCCTGAAGCTCCTTTATCTCCCCCTGCTTTAAGCATTGCCTGGGTGGCGGTAGCGTTGGTTCCCAAGGCGAGTATCTCCACCTCTTCGCCTAAGGTTCCCTTGAGTGCTTTTATAATGGCGCACCCTATCCCTCCGCCGAGGCCATCGATCACCGCGATAACCGATTTTCCCATAGCATCTCAAATTTTAGCATATAAATTGAGCGAAATAGTCCCTTTCTGCCAGAATCATAAGATTCTTACCGCCGAGGCTTTGAAGGTGAGGTACATCTTAGAGCCGATCTTGATCCCGAGTTGATGGTAGGACCGCTTGGTGATGATTGAGGTGAACTCGATACCGGAGACATCGAGGACTACCCTCACCTCTTCCCCCTCTTCGATCAGCTTCGTTACCCTCCCCAGGAAGGAGTTCCTTGCACTTGAGTCAAGGGGCTTTTTTGAGAGGATGATCTCCCGGGGGGAAATGGATATAAGGAGCTTACCCTCTCTTTTTTCCCCGCTGAGGGCAATTCTCGTGCCAGTAGGCAGGGCGAGAAACATCTCTTCCCCCTCAATTACTCCCTCGCCGACGAGCAGGTTATCCGGGATGAACCTTCCCATCTTACCATCCTTGAGAGATATGATCTCGTCGGATAGCCGGTAGGCTTGAGAGAGATCGTGGGTGGAGAGAATGACCGTCACCCCCTGCTCTTTCAATCCTCTGATGAATTTTTCTACCAGCCCGATATTTCCTCTGTCTATGTTCGCCATCGGCTCATCGAGGAGGAGAAGGGAAGGCTCAATGATCACTGCCCGGGCGAGTGCCACCCTTTTTCTCTCCCCTGCGGAGAGCTCCCTCGCCTTCTTATTGACGAGGGGGGAGATGCCCAGTGCTGAGAGGATAGGGAGGATCTTTTTTTTCATCTCCTTTTTCTTCATCCCCCGGATGCGAAGGCCATAGACGACATTGTCGAAGACCGTTCCCCGAAATAGATAGGGTTCTTCGTGGAGGAACGATATTTTTTGCCTTAATTTCGTTCGTTTCCCCGCTGGTACTCGGTATATATCCTCTCCGAAGAGATATATATGTCCTTCATCGGGGGGGATGAGGAGAGCGCCCAATTTGAGAAGGGTGGTTTTCCCGGAGCCGTTAGGACCGACGACGGCGTATATCTTTCCTCCCTCAAATATGAGGTCGTCGATTTCAAGGGAGAATCGAGGGGAATAGTGCTTTTTTAAGTTTTTAAAGGCTAAGATCGAGCTTCCCATCTACCTCTTCCCCTCGAGGTAGCGGAGGAGAAAGTTTATGACGAAGGCGGTGAGAAGTAGAATGATGCCCAAGGCGATGCCTAAGGCGAACTCCCCTTTTCCCGTCTCGAGAGCAATGGCGGTGGTGATGTTTCTCGTATACCAGCGGATGTTTCCTCCCACCATCATCGATATTCCCACCTCGGAGAATACCCTGCCAAAACCGGCGGCGATGGCAGCAAGGAGGGCAAATCGCTCTTCCAAACCTATTCCGATCGCCACCCGCATATCACCTCCGCCGAGAGCGAGAACAGTCTCTTTTATCCGTGGGTCCGCCCCCCGTATAGCGGAAAGGGAAAAACCGGTGATCAAAGGAAAGGCTAAGATCGCCTGTCCGATGACCATCGCCCACGGGGTATAAAGGAGGTTGGTGAAGCCAAGTGGTCCCCTTCGGGAGAGGAAGGAGTAGAGGAGGAGCCCGATTACCACCGTGGGAAGGGACATCAGGGTGTTGATGAGGGTGATGAGAAGCCTCTTTCCGGTGAATTCGCGAAGGGCGATGGTAAACGCTATCGGAACGGAGATGATGGTGGCGATCGTGGTGGCAAGGGTGGATACCTTAAGAGAGAGAAAGACGATCGCCACCATCTCCCTGTCGAGCCCGATTATGAGGGAAAAGGCGTTTTTTATCCCCTCAGCTATAAACTCCATCTTACGAGCCTATTTCTCACAGGCTGTTGGATGGAATAAGACCTCGCCCTTAACCTTGAACTCTCCGATCATCTTCTGGCATTTGGGCGAGGTGATCCAACCGATGAAAGCCATTGCATAGACATAGTTGACCTCAGGATGGAGGCAGGGGTTTACCGCGATGACTGAGTAGCGATTGATGAGCTTGGGGTCTCCTTGCACCAGGGGGATAAGTGAGATCCTATCCCGATAAGCTAAATATGTTCCCCGATCGCAGAGGACATAAGCCTTTTTCTCATCAGCCATCATCAGGGTTGCTCCCATCCCTTGCCCTGCCTCCAAATACCAATCTCCCTTAGGGGTGATCCCCGCCTTTTTCCACAACGATTTTTCCTTCTTATGGCTGCCGGAATCATCACCCCGGGAGATGAAGGTGGCTTTATTCTCGCTGATCATCCTGAAGGCTTTGACCGCGTCTTTCCCCTTTATTCCGGCAGGGTTTTCCTTTGGTCCGAGGATGAGGAAGTCGTTCCGCATCAGCTTCCGCCGGTTCACCCCGAAGCCATTCTTTATAAACTCCTTCTCCGCTTTCGGGGCGTGGACGATGACGACATCCACATCTCCGTTTTCCCCGAGTTTAAGTGCTTTTCCCGTTCCCACCGAGATAACATCCACTTTTACCCCAAGATCCCTTTCAAATGGGGGGAGGATGACATCGAGAAGACCGGAGTCGTTGAGCGAGGTGGTGGTGGCGAGACGAAGATGAACGATTTTTTTCTCAAAATTAGCTTCCTTCTTCCCGCAGGAAGGAAGGAAAGAGAGAAGAAGGAAGAGGCTCAGATATAAAATCGTTGCCCTCCGCATCTTCATCTCCTTAGAAGCTATATTTTATATTGCTTATTATTATATGGAACCGCTCCCAGTTATCCCCCTTCTTTACATACTTGAAGAGGTAGGATAGCTCAAGGGAAAAACCCTTTCCTAAAGCGGTACTTCCTCCAAGATAGAACCTGTTTTCCTTGAATCCGGTACCCTTAGTATAGTAGAAGATCTCATCCGCTACAAACAGGGTGAACTTTCTACCCCAAAGGATTTTCGGATGGGCGAGCTTGGTGAGGTTCCTTATCTCGAAGGAGCTGGTGGCAAAAAGCCGTCCTACCCGGAAGCGGTTGCTCAAAGCAAAATCGCCGAGTTTTACCTTTGGCACCGCATCAAAATAGAGGATGTTTTCCCCCTGCCAGCCGCCCCCTTTCTCCACGGTCTTACGGCTGTAGTAGATCCCGGCTGAAAAGTTGTCTGATACCTTGTAGCTTCCTCCGAGGTAGATCCTTACATGATAGAGGTCGTTCGCATGATGGAAGCGAAGTTCAGTGGGAGTAATGCCGATAGATAGTCTCTCCGATACCGGGATGGTCAGGCTCAACCTCTGCCAGTATTCCCAATCGTCCCCCATTCCGAGAGGTATAATTAGGAAAAGGGTAGAAACAGCTATCATCAGGCTTATGAAGAGCTTTTTCATTTCGAACTACTCCTTTCTTCACAAGATAGTTTAATAAAAGAGCCACTCATTATAACGCAAGAAGTCCTGTTTTGCGATAGATTTCAGCTGTTTCCCCTTTTTTATCTGGATCAGGGCATCCAGAGCATAGCTTCCTCAAGATGGTTTTAAAGCGGTTTTTCTGGTTGCCGATGCGGTAAGCCTTTTGTGATATAATTTCAATAAGGACGAAAGGACCCATCTTCACCTTTGGACAGGGAAATCTAATGGACGAGTTGATTGATATTCATATTGAGCAATATCGTGCCTGGCGGAGGGAGTATGAGGAGCTGAAGGGCATACCTACCTCGAAGCGCCTGAAACCGGCGAGGGCGGTTTCTTATTTCATCGACTTTTTAAGGGAGAAAGCTTTCCCCTTCAAAGGACGGGTTCTTGATGTCGGTTGTGGGAAGGGGAGAAATGCCTTTCCCTTTCTTAAGCTCGGCTTCTCAGTATATGGGCTCGATATAGTGGAGAAGGCGCTTTCCGATTTCCGGGTTGAGGCTGAAAAGCGAGGTTTTTCAGAAAGGGTGTTTCTCTATCGGAAAAGCATTGCCGAACCTCTTCCCTTTCCCGCTTCCTCCTTCGATCTCGCCCTCGATATCACCGTGCTTGATAATCTTCTCATCGACGATCTCGCCCACGGATATGCCGCTGAGTTGGCAAGAACGATGAGGAAGGGAGGATATTTCCTCATCTACTTCTTCCTCAGGGAAGACCCTTATTACGCTTCTTTGCTTGCTACCTCACCAGAAGGAGCGAAGGGGATCCTCATCGATCCGAAAAACGGCATCCGTACCCGGGTAAGAACCCCTGAGGAGATAGCCTCTCTCTTTGCTCCCTTTTTCGTTATCGAGGATGAGCGGAGATTTAGGTTCTCCTGCTCGATGTATGGAAGGGTCTATCCTCGCCGTTTCGCCTCCTTCATTATGAGAAGGAAGGGGTAAACCTCAGGGATATCTCAACCCTTTTCCCGGTGGGGTAAAGCCATATTTCTGTTGGAGTTTCTTTAACAGCTTCTCTTCAAGTTTTATCCGTTTGATTACCTCTCTGCCGTCGGTTATACCCCATCTTCTCTTCACCGAGGTGGGGTCTCGGTCGGGGATGAAGACCAGTTTTTTGGTAAACCCCTTTTCCTTTTTTACATAGTCACCGATTCGCTGTACCGCCCATCTTATCACATTGGTTTCAATGGTTATCACTTCTCCAGTAAGCGTTTTCACCCGGAAATGGCGGGATAGGATCTCCTGGTTCGAGTATATCTTCTCCTCCTTACCGATGATAAACCCCTCGTAGCCGGGATACTTCTTGTGATAAATGAGGGAGGCGAGGATGAAGAGATTGAGGACGATCGTCCAGAGGACCCCCATCGCCTTATCATTTGAGAGGAACACCTTGACGAACCAGCCGATCATAGGATATCCCCTTAAATAAATTATATGATGACTAATAGTTGAGATAAAGCCCTTTTACGGATTGAGGATGAAAAAGGAGACTGCAGTTCCAAGAACTACAACCAGTAATATATCCACCTTGAGAAGTAAGGCGACCAGAGCACCTGAAAGAAGAATGACCCGGGGGATATCCCAGGGGATGAAAGAGGCGAACTTAACCACTGCAAAGAGGAGGAGACCGATGAACGAAGCGAGCACCCCCCGCATCATCCGGCGAAATAGGAGAGAGCGTTTCAGTCTTTCGAAGTAGGGGGCGATGGTGATAAGGATGATGAAGGAGGGGCTGAACACGCTCACCGTGCCCACTAAGGCGCCAGCGAGACCGTAGAGAAGATAGCCCACGAAGGTGGCGGTGATGACGATGGGACCTGGCGTCACCTGCCCTAAAGCGATCCCATCCATAAAGGTGGCACCGTCAAGAAGGCGCTTCTTTCCAACCACTTCGTTGAGCATTAGAGGCACCGAGGTATAACCTCCTCCCATAGCGAAGAGATCTATCTTAGCCATAATCAGGGAGAGGGAGGCGAGCTCCTCGTCGATAAGAAACAATAAGGATATTCCCAGAAGGAAAAGAAACGTCAAAATGAAGCCGGGTTTCAAGCCACCCTTCACCTTTGGAAGGCGATGGGGGGTAAAGTGAGGAGACTCCTTCCGGTTTTTTCCCTGATAGATAATGATCCCCATAATCCCGGAGAGGATGATGGTTAAGAAGGGATTTATCCCGAAGAAGAAAAGAAGGAAGGCAAAGACTGCTGGTATGATGTCCCTTCTTTCTTTGAGGTACGATCTTAGGAGAGAGAAAAAGGCGTTTGCCACCAGTGCCACTACCACGACCTTGAGCCCGGCGAAAAGTGAGGAAAAAGCAGGAAGAGATCGCGACTTGGCGTAGAGGATGGTGAGACCGAGAATGAAGAAGAAACTGGGCGAGCCAAATCCGATGAAGCTTGAAAGAGCACCAAGGATTCCCCTTGCCTTGAGCCCTATATAAGCGGAAACTTGCATCGCAGTTGCCCCGGGTATTGTCTGGCAGAGGGATATCCCGTCGGCGAATTCATCCGAAGAGAGCCACCCCTTTTTCTCCACCGAAAGCTCGCGGATATAGGCGATTATTGCCGGACCGCCAAAGGCGGTGAGCCCAAGCCTTAAGAAGGAGAAGAAGAGATCCCTTGCTGAGTGCTTACTTTTTTGCTCCATCTCTTTCGCTCCTCTGTAGATTTTAGCCCCAATGGAGGGAAATTGGAACCGATATCCTACGATAAACTCATTGAACCCTTTCCCCCTTTTTGTTAACTTTGGGTAAGAGGTGGATGATCAATCTTATAAAAGGAGAGGGGATAATGGCAAAAAGGGGTTGGATTATCTTAACCGTTCTCGTTTTGTTCCTTGCCTCGGGGGCGATCGCCGCCGATAAGTTTGTCAGGACACCTCTCAAAGGAAAACTTACCATCGAGAAGCGGTTCTCTCGTCCCTTCATCTGGGGTACCGCTCCCTCCTCCATCAAGTGGTCGAAGGATGGGAGGAAACTCGCCTTCCTCTGGAACGAGAAAGGGGAGCGTTTCTTGGACCTTTACCTCATCACCTTTCCCGGAAGAAAGAGGGTACGGCTGACCGAAATGAAGAAATTCCCCAAGCTCAAGATGGAGGAGGATAAGAGGACGGAGGAAGAAAAGAAGGAGGCGGAACTCCTTGACCGAGGGATAAGCGGCTTCAATTTCTCTCCCGATGGCTCAAGGATAGTCTTCACCTATCGCGGAGATATATATCTGGTGGAGGCGAGGGAAGGGGGAAAGGTGAAACCAGTGATAAGGAGCCTCGAGGGCGAGGGAAACGCCCGCTTCTTCCCCGACGGGAAGGGCATCGCTTACATCAAAGGGGGGAATCTCTACCGCTTCGATCTGGAAAAAGGAGAACTTATCCAGCTGACCACCCTCCCTCGGGGGAAGGGGACGATCGATGACTACCTCATCTCCCCGGATGGGAAATGGATCGCTTGCTTCGTGGTCGATCGCAGTATGTGGAAGAAGGTCAATGTCCCTGATTATTACCCCAAGGAGGTGAAGGTGAGGAAGGTGAGAAGGCAGAATGTAGGAGAGCCCCTTCCCATTTCCCGGCTCGGCTTCATCCCCGCTTCTGGCGGTTTGATGAAGTGGGTGGATTTTGGAGACAACCGCTATTATCTAAGGGATTGGGAATGGCTTCCCGATAGCTCAGCGCTTGTTTTTAACTGGAATGATAAAAGCTGGCAGAAATGGAAGGTTTATCTCATCGATCCGAAGAAGGGGAAGAAGAAGGTCGTCTATCAGGAGGAGCAGAAGCCTTGGTTCTGGACGATCGAGACCGAGCCAAACGGGGATGGGAAAACCCTCTTTTTCACCTCAGAGAAAAGTGGTTTCCGCCATCTCTACGCCCTTTCTCTTGCCACTGGTGAGGTGAAGCAGTTAACGAAGGGCACCTTCGATGTTCTCTCCTTCACCGTTTGTCCCAAGGGGGATAGGATCATCTATACTTCGAGCGAGGTCCATCCCCTGGAGCGCCACCTATTTTCTCTTTCTCTTACCGATATGAGGAAGAAGAGGCTCTCCCGTGTTCCCGGGACCTATCGCGAGTTTCCTTCGCCTGATGGGAGGCTCATCACTTTCGATTATTCAAGCGTTACCTCGCCGAACGATCTCTACCTGCTTGGAAAACAAGGGAAGATGAAACCGCTTACCCACTCACCGCTTCCTGCCTTTGACGAGATGGAAAAGGTAAAGCCCCATTACTTCACCTTCAAGAACGAAGAGGATGGGAGGACAATATACGGATACATCCTATTCCCTAAAAACTTTGATAAGAGGAAGGAGTACCCTGCGGTCCTCTCCTGTGTTTATGCCAACATCGGGAAGAATGGATGGGTTCGGTATAACCCGCTTGATTTCTATATGACTACTGAGATGGGCTATATTATCGTTCGGGTAGATTTCCGGGGAAGTGTGGGCTATGGGAAGGATTTCCATTACGGCTACTATAAACGGCTCGGCATCGTGGATGCCAAGGAGGCGGTGAGTTGTGCCAATTATCTAAGGAGCCTCCCCTATATCGATGGAGACAGGCTGGGCATCTGGGGCGGTAGCTATGGTGGTTTCCTTACCCTGATGGTGATGTGTGACCATCCCGGGGTGTTCAACACCGGCGTTGCCTGGAAGCCGGTAACCGACTGGCACAACTATTGGGATAGCTACACCTCCCAGCGACTGGGAAGGCCCAAAGAGGATGATAATGAAAAGGTCTATCGGAAGACCTCTCCCCGCTTCCACGCTAAGGGCTTCAAAGGGAACTTACTCCTCGTTCACGGGATGCAGGATATAAATGTCTTCTTCCAGGATACGGTGTGGATGATTCAGGAATTCATAGACAACGGGAAGTATTTCGATCTGATGATCTACCCCCGGGACAACCATATGATGACCCTACATGATCCCGATCTTCCTGATCTGATGAAGCGTATCGCCCGTTACTTCGAGGACCACTTAGGGGTAGGGGGAAGATAAGAGCCTTTCTTGCTGCCTAAGAAGCCCCGGAGTTCTCCGGGGCTTTATTTTCTCTTCCCCGCTTGCTTTCCAAGATAGGAAATAAGGGTTGAAATTGGGAGAAAGTTGGCTCATATTATCAACTGGGAGAGAGGGATTGGTTTTATTGTTTTTTTGGAGGATGTTATGGTAAAATATTGAAGAATTGGTTATTTGGAGTTAGATAAAATCATCTTGAGCGAAAGCTCGTTTTATTAAGGAGGCAATGATATTATGAATAAAGTAAGCAAAGCTAAAAGAGAAAATTCGGAAACGAGCCTCTATGAAATGGTAATGAAGCGGTTTGATCGGGTAGCAGAGATGATCGGGCTCGATCCGGGGATCCACGCCGTTTTACGGAAGCCGGAGCGGGAGTTGACGGTGGCTGTCCCGGTGATAATGGACGACGGTCATATTGAGGTCTTCACCGGTTTTAGGGTTCAGCATTCGAGCGCACGCGGTCCTTGTAAGGGAGGGATCAGGTACCATCCCGAATGTACCCTTGATGAGATAAAAGCGTTGGCTGCCTTGATGACTTGGAAATGTGCCTTGGTCAACATCCCCTTTGGCGGGGCAAAGGGTGGGGTGGTTTGTGATCCTCTAAGGCTGTCCAAGGATGAGATAAGAAAGCTTACCCGGCGTTATACGGTGATGATAATGCCCATCCTTGGCGGCCGTCGTGATATCCCTGCCCCTGATGTTGGTACCAACGAGGAGATTATGAGCTGGATAATGGACACCGTCAGTATGCTCGAGGGAAGGACGGTGTTCGATATCGTAACCGGAAAGCCGATCGATCTCGGCGGCTCGCTCGGGCGGAAAGAGGCAACTGGAAGAGGAGTGACCGAGGTTACCCTTCATCTGCTAAGGAAGCTGGGAAAGAATATCGAGGGGACGAGGGTGGCGGTTCAGGGATACGGCAATGTGGGATCGGTAGCAGCAAACCTCCTTGCTGAAGCTGGCTGTAAAGTAGTGGGAATAAGTGATGTAAGTGCCGCCTTTTACAACCCGAACGGCTTGGACCTTTCGGCGGTAAACGACTACCTGGCTAAATCCGAGGAGAAACTTCTTAAGGGGTTCCAAGGAGAGGCGGATTCCATCTCCAATCCCGAGCTTCTCCTGCTTGATGTCGATGTCCTTGTCCTGGCTGCTATCGAGAATCAGATCACCGAGGAAAATGCGGATAAGGTAAAGGCGAAGTTTATCATCGAGGGGGCGAATGCGCCGGTTACTCCTAAGGCGAGTGATATCCTTCGCGATAAAGGAGTGATCGTTGTGCCTGACATCCTGGCGAACAGTGGAGGGGTGATTGTTTCTTACTTCGAGTGGGTTCAGAGCACTCAGAGTTTCTTCTGGGACCTCGAGGAGGTTAACACCAACCTGAAGAGGAGGATAACGAGGAGCTTGGAGGAGGTATGGAAGATAGCTGAGGAGGAAAAGGTAGACCTTCGCACTGCCGCTTACACCATCGCGGTGAAGAGGGTAGCGAACGCTATAGCCCAACGGGGTATCTTCCCCTGACGCCGGAGGCATAGGGAATAATAATACTAGGGAGGGAAAATTTCCCTCCTTTATTTTATATCTTTTTATACCAATAAGTTGCTAAATTTTTTGTAATAATTTCAAGATATGGGCTTGTTTTGATAGAAAGCAGGCAGTAGAGGGGTTGTGCTGGGGGAGAGGAGGGATCAGATGGAGGACGAGCTAAGCTTTTCGAGATTGCGGAGAAGAACTTCGCCAAGGCAAGCCCAAGAAAGGCGACGAAGAGGGCGATCTGTTCCTGCCATTGTGGCAGTAGTGATTGCGATTGCGAAGTAGAGGATGAACCTGCTCTTACCAGAGCAGGGAAATTCAACTATTGGGCAGGCGATAAGACGGCCGATTGGGGATAAGTATTTAACTGACTAAAAATTAGCCGCCTGGTGTAACCTCAATCTTTTAAAAGATATGAGGCTAATAGCTCTGTTCAAAGCCGGTGGCAGATGTTATGTCTATGAAGCAACCGGCAATAAAATATATCAGGTGGGGGAGGGGATTTATGAACTCATTAAGTGTGGCGGAGATTATCAGGGGAAGGTAAGTGATACCTTCAATAAGTCTCCGGTTAAAGGTTTCCGTTTTTACCTTATCGAGCTAAATCGCTTTTTTCCTCCATAGGTATTGGGATTGTTTTTTTCAATGGTTGAGGTATTTGGGATAGGCTTTTGAAGGATAAGCTGGTAAGGCTCGAAGGGACGAAGTCGCTTGCGGAGAAGTTCAAGAGATTGTGCGTAAAGGGTGTATATAATAGAAACCTCAACCACCCACAAGGAAGATTTGTGCGGGTTCTTTTCAGTAACACCCTCAGGGTGATCCACAACCGAGAGCTTACCGATGTCTCTGGCAGGTTGCTTTCTTACAGTAGCTTTTGCCTCCCAGGGACAACGAAATGCTTTGTGACCTCAGCTGGTGATTTTTTCCCCTGCGAGAAGGTTGCCGGGATCGAGAGGTTGAGGATAGGTGATGTCCGCTCCGGCTTCGATGTGGAGAGGATTATAGGCCTCCTTGAGGAGGTAACTCAGATAAGAAATGAGTTTTGTTCTGCTTGCTGGGCATTCAGGCTTTGTCGTGCCTGTTTCTATCATTTTTATGGTCCTTCTGGGTTTGACAAAGAGAGAATGAGCTATTTCTGTAACGGGATAAGGAGAGAGACGAGAAGCTTGCTCAAGCTCTACTGCTCCATCCTTGAGGAGAATGAGGAGGCGCTCGATTTCCTCACCCTTTTGTGCTAATATAAAAAGAATTCTTTTTCTGGAAGAAGGGATAACTTTGAAGAGAAGAGCTTTCTGATGTTGTATCTCCAACGAGGTGGGTGACGATGGATTATTCTGAGAGGATGGATGAAGCTGCTTATAGGATGGGTTCTTTTTATCGAAAATGTTTGCGAGGTCGCTCATTCAAAAGGGTGCTTGAGGTTGGGTGTTCCGGAGGAGGAGTTTTGCTCACGATAGCAGGAGATAAGAAATTTGGGGTAGATATTGATTTAGATGGGATCAAATTGCTCAAGAGGAGGGGTGGTTATGGAGTGGTAGGGGATGGAGAAAGAGGTTTACCCTTCAGGGATAGCTATTTTGATCTGGTTATCGCAACTGATTTCTTTGAGCATTTGGTTCACCCAGAAATCGCTATTTTAGAGATAAAAAGGGTTCTTAAGCCTGAGGGGTACCTATTGACCCATGTGCCTAACGAGTTCCATTGGCGCAATTTGCTGAAGCTACTCAAAAACGAATCCTTTATTACGACAAACTGGTTTTCCGGATCTTCTGAACATAATTATCCCCATCTTCGCTTTTTCTCTTTGAAGGGATTCCGTCGGTTTATAGAGGATTATGGCTTTGACATTATTGAAGATTGGACTTACCGGCGCGGAGGGATGTTAGCCCGACTGACCAGGCATCAGCTATTTACCCTTGGTCCCACCTATCTCTGTCAACCAAGGGATAAATAGCGGAGTTTTTTGAAAGGGTTGAGAAATGCAAGGAAAAGGGGAGAACATCAGCTTATTACTTTTTCTTGTCGCCTTTTCCTTTTTTCTAATGAACCTTGTTGGGCTTACCCGAAGTCCGGTGGTCTGGCTCGACGAGGTTACCCTGAACGATCCGGCGAAGGAGCTGGTGGAAAACGGCATCCTCCGCTCGTCGGTTTTTGCTGGGGAGCGGGGGTTTGAACGGGCGTATTTTTGGCAACCCCCTCTTCAACCGTTCATCACCGCGATTTCTTACCGGTTCTTCGGCTTCGGCATCTGGCAGACGCGGATCCCCCCGCTCATCTTCGGGGGAGGGGTCGTCTTTCTCATCGGCTTGATCACCTTTAAGCTCTTTGGAAGCAGGTTGGGAGCGCTTTTTTCTTCCCTTGTCTTCGCCTTGGAACCTAAGTTCATCCAGACAGCTCGTTCTGGGAGGATGGACGCCCAGTGCCTCTTCTTTGCTTTGCTGGGGCTCTATTTTTACCTTCGGTTCCGCGAGGAAAAGAGGTATTCTTTCCTCGCTCTATCGGGGTTGATGGTTGGTCTCGCTATCATCACCCATCCGGTGGCTTTCTCCTGGGCGATCGGTATAGGGGTGCTCGTTCTTTTTTCTACAGGGGAGGGGAGGTTGAAATCTTCGCTTTATTTCGTTATCTCCGCCGCTATCCCTCCGCTTTTATGGGTGGGCTATGGGCTTTATTTCTTCCCCCGGTTCTTCTTCGACCAGTTTATCCTTCATGGGGAGGGGCATTTGGTAACCGGTGGCCTTCTTTCTCGACTCATTGCTGAGTTTCTTCGTTACCTTAGGGCTTATCGCCTTGTTCCTCTGCTTCTTCTTTCTTACACTATCGCGGTGTTCTTTTTACTTCTTAAATTCAATGACAAGAATCGCTTTTATCGTCTTCTTCTCGTCTTGTTCGCCATCCTTTTCTTCTTCAACGCTTTTCTTATGGTGAAGACGGTGGGTCATTACTACCTGCATCCCGTATCCATACTCGTCATCGCTCTTGGGATGTGTCTCTCAGCTTTAGTTTCCGCAAGCGAAGATGCCTCGAGGTGGAGGAGGAGATGGGTCTTTCTTTTCTTATTGCTCCTTTTTGGCAACATAGTAGCTGGGGGGATCGGAGGAAGATACCTCGCTTTAGCCTATCAGTGGCGGGCTCGTGATTATAGACATCAGGTGGTAGAACCGCTCAAGGAGGTTATCCCGCCGGGAAGCATAGTCTGGGGACGGCCCGAGGTGTGGTACGCCTTGAAGAAAGAGGGTGCGGAGCTTCGACTCTTAGGTGAGCCAGATCCGAAGAGACACCATTTTGCGGTGGTAAAGCCGGGAGGAGCGGAAGAGAAGTTGATAGAAAGCAAGGTGGGATTTACCAAGATAAAGGAGATAGGAAAACCCCTTCCTCCGATTTTGGGAAGGATAACCCTCCCCTCAGGGGATTACCGTCTTGCCGTCTGGCGCTCGGACTATTTCTTCCCCTCGAGTAGGTATTAACTCTTCCTGATGCGGGAGCGGACTTCTTCTCCCTCTTTAGGAAGAGCTAATCTGCGGTAATCTTACTTCGACTTTTTCCCAAGAGCTTCGGCAAGGGGGAAGATAATACCGAAGGTTATCCCGAAGAAGAGTGCTTTTTCGAAGTTGAACGCTCCCTCCCAGAGATAGACCACCACCAGATTGACGACAAAGGCTATAGCAAAGACAACGAAAAAACGAAGAAAGAAGGTTTTGACGCTCATTACTTACTCCTGGCTGTTTGCCATCTTGGGATCAATATATCCGATTTGATCTCCTCGGTCAAAACCTTTATGAACTCAGCGTAAGGTTTGCCCTTCTGCGGACAGCCATAAAGGCTGTCCCTACATTTCAAGCCTTGTAGGAACAAGAGTTACCCTTTCTTTTTTATTTGGTCCTGTTTGCGGATGGCGACTGCAAGGGATATCCTGCTAATCCCCTTTTAAAAGAGGGAGCCCACTCCTCAAAGCTCCACCAGATATCTCTCAAAATCCACCACCTTGGGGGGCTTTTTGCCTTTCCCCTCGATCACCTTGTGTCCTTCTCTCTCAAGATAGGCGCGTTGTCCCTCCACCCCGCCGGGAAATTTAGGGTTCAAGCTGCCATCATCCTTCACCACTCGCCAGTAGGGGGTGATGTCTTTTGCTCCTTCTCTTCTTTCTTCCTCCGCTGCCTCAGCGATCATCCTCAGGAAGATCCCGGTGGTTATGGGGCAGGTCACAGTTACCTTGGATTCCTTGGCGAGCTTCTCCCGGATCGCCCTTTGGGTGATGAGTTTTCCCGAAGGGACATTCTTTATAAGTTGGGCGATGTCGAGGGGTCTCGGGATAAGCATCTTCCCTTCCCCGAACCTTTTTGCCATCTTCGGTGGTATATCGACGATCTGCGCTTCTTTATTAAGCTTCTCCTTTAAGCTCTTTTTTGTTTTCATAATTATCTCCTTCTCAATCGAGGTAGCTCTTTTCTTAGATAGTTTTTGAGTGAAGATACAATCAATTCTACCGAAAATATAAAAGGTCATCAAGGAAGAGGAGAGAGGAATAAAACGATTTACTCTGTGATGCTCCCCTTTTCCTTCAGCTCGTCCCAGGCGGAGAAAGCCACCCTCAAATGGGGAATGGTGATCGAGCCCCCAACGATTAAGCCGATGGTGAGTACCTCCTCAAACTCGGCATCGCTTACCCCCTCTTCATAACAGCGGATGGTGTGGTATTTGATGCAATCATTACACCGTAGGACGAACGAGGCGACGAGGCCAAGCATCTCCTTTACCTTCGAGGGAAGTGCTCCTTCGCGGTAGACCTGGGAATCAAGACTGTAGAACCGTTTGATAGGTGTCCCTGCGTATTTCATCACTATCTTGTTCAGTTTTTCCCTCTCCGCTTTAAACTCATCTATCTCCCCTTTAGCCATTTTACTCTCCCTTATGCCTTATATAGGCACAGAGTTTATCCTTCCCCATTATTCGCCGTATTTTCCGGACAGCCACAAGGGCTGTCCCTACATTTTTCTTTATAGAGGAAGGTAGACCTCTTTCTGCCATTTATTCTTTAATTTTCCGTAGGGGCAGGGTTCATCCCTCTCCGTTATTTGGGTTGAGGATTAGCCACAAGGAATTTCTCTCTATTTCAGATCCTTTGTAGGGACGGGGCTTGTCCCCGTCCGTCTATCTCTTCCTCGTCATCCTTGAAAAGATCACCAGATAGGCTAAGACGAATATTGCGATTGATTGCCAGAAGTTTCTCCGGAGAGCGATGTAAGTTTTCATCCATACCGCATAGAGGAAGTTGCTCAAAGCCTCGTATCTTGGAGGAGAGATCCTCACCACCTGATAGTTGACCCCGTTCTCTCGCACCGTTACCCTTATATAGTGGTAGAAGTAATGTTTTGGATTGCGATCTTCCTCTAAAGGTGCCCCCGCACCTCCGGTTATGATGTAGGGCGTCTTTCCCCATACCCCTTTGTAATAGCCGTGAATATGGGAGGCGAAGAGCATCGTTATCTCGTATCTATCAAGGAGGGCGTTGAGCTTCTTTGCGAAGTTGAGGTCTTTAAGGCTATGTCCCCTTTGGTTCTCCCCCCTTCTCGGATCGTATAGGGGGACATGCATAAATACAAAGCGGTAGCGATAATCCTTGCTCTTTTCGAGCTCCTTCTTAAGCCAATCCATCTGCCAGGGGTCGATGTTCCTCCAATTAGCATTATCGAGGAGAATGAAGTAACTATCGCCGACAGTAAAGGAGTAGTAGAATCTTCCGAAGAGGTCATAATAGAGCCCCCTGCCGTTTTTCTTCAACTCGTGGTTGCCGATGACGATGAGCAAGGGAGTATTCATCTTTTTTATCTGATTTATGAATAGCCGGTAGCGCTCCTTTTCCCCGTTGTCAACGAGATCTCCGTTATGGACGGCAAAAAGGGCGTTTTCTTCGTCTACCTTCTTAAGTAGTTTTGGAAATAGTTCTACCGAACCGCGATTATCGCCGAATACGACGAAGGAGAACTCCCTTTTACTTTTATCTATCCTCTTGAGTTGATGGTAGTTCCACTGGCTTATCTTGGGGAAGGGGGAAAGTTCGGGGTAGATTTTGACCGTGGCGATAAGGGTGAAGAATATCATAGCGGAGATTACTAAAAGATATCTTGCTATGTTTCTCATTGCTCCTCTCCCCTGTTTTCTACCGAGATGCCTACGCCCTTCTCCCGGTTTCAACTTTTCCGAACCCAAAAAGCTCCTTATCGAAGGAGTTTACACCTCCTTTTCCCTCTCCGCAACCGCTTTGTTGGTGAGTTTATCTTGATATTGATGATAAGCGGTATTGGGGAAGGGGAGTCTTCGTCTTTGATCAATAAAAACTCAGGGAGATAACTCCCTGAGAAAATTGATTTTTGTTTTTAGGCGTCCTCTTTCAGCCGAGTATCTCCTTGATATCCTCCTCTGGGTCTCCTATCAATCGGAGGTCGTATCTCTCCTTGAGGACCTGTAGTATCTCGTCGTTCACCCAGGCAGGGATGATGGGTCCTAAATATATCCCCTTTATGTTGAGGGAGAGGAGGCTCCAGAGGATAGCCACCGCCTTCTGTTCCATCCAACTTATTACCAGGGTGAGGGGTAGCTCATTTACCCCTACCCCGAAAGCCTCGGCGAAGGCGAGTGCAATCTCGATGGCGACGATGGAATCGTTGCACTGCCCGAGGTCGATCAGTCTGGGGATACCCTCGATATCGCCTAAATCAAGGTCGTTGATCCGGAACTTTCCGCAGGCGAGGGTGAAGACAATCGTATCCCTCGGAAGCCTTTCCACGAACTCGCGGTAATAGGTGGCTTTCTTTAGCGGAGAGTCGCAGCCTCCAACGAGGAAGAAATGGCGGATTTTCCCTGCTTCCACTAATTGTTTTATCTTACCAGCGAGGGAGAGAATGGATGATTTGGAATATCCGGTGGTGAGAACCACCTCTCCGGCTTCTTCGGGGAGTTCGGGGAGGGCCTTAGCCATCTCGATAACCGGGGAATAGTCGTATCCTGCAATGTGTTTCACTCCGGGGAGCCTTGCCGGTCCGGTGGTGAACATCCGGTCCCGGTAGTCTTCCTTGGGTATCAGTACGCAGTTCGAAGTACCGAGAATGGCTACCGGATATTTCGAGAAGAGCTGTTTTTGATCGAACCAGGCTTTCCCTAAGTTTCCTACCAGGTGTTTGTATTTCTTGAGGCCAGGGTATCCATGGGCGGGGAGCATCTCCGAGTGGGTGTAGATGTTTATCCCCGTTCCCTCTGTTTGCTTTAGGAGTTCCCCAAGCGCCTTGAGGCCATGTCCGGTTACGATTATCCCCTTTCCCCTTACTGTTCCCGTTTGAACCTTGGTTGGCTCTGGATCACCGAAGGTCTCTATGTGCGCCTTTTTAAGGAGTTCCATCGTCTTTATATTCATCCTGCCCGCCTCGACGGCGAGCTCAACGAACGATTCTGCATCGAAGTTTACATTGGTGAAGGTGGCGTAGAACACTCGCTCTAAGAAAGCGTCTATTTCGGGGTCGCTATATCCCAACTCCCGGGCATGGTAGAGATAGGCTGCCATCCCTTTGGAAGCAAATATCAGGTTGTCCTGCAGGCGGGCGACCGTAGGTAGCTTCCCGCATACCCCCCTTATAGTGCAGCCAGTTCCCCAGGCAGTCTGGGAGCACTGGTAACAGAACATATTCAGTTTTTCCTTTTCCGCCATTTTTGATTCTCCTTAATAAAATATTATCATAGTTTTCAAAAACACAATGTGGACTCTTTTTCGTGGTGATGAGACTTATGTTAATGATTCACAAATCTCTTCTCATAGTTAAGGGAAACACCCACATCAGCGAAAACCGCCTCCCACATTGAGCTCATCGGAGATGATGAGGTAGCCTGCGTATAGCCCATCTACCGCGAGGTGAACCACGGTTCCCTATATATCGCAGAGGTATCCCCTTAGGGGCTACCCGCTATTACCTCGCCATCAAGGGGGATCTTTTCCCCCGGCTTCACCACTTTCAGGCTCTTCTCGATATCTGAAGTGCAAGAGGCACAATGAAGGTTTCTTAAGCGGTATTTTTTGGTCATCTGTTTTTGCTTATTTCTTGGAACTCGATTGTCTCCTTTTCTACCTCTTGATAGATGTTATCGATCGCCTGCTGGATTTCAATCGTCTTTTTAAGGGCGGTAATAATTTGACAGTAGAGTTTTATATCGTCAGCGGAGAGTCTTCGTCCCTTTCTATCCTTGAGCCATTTATAGGGGACCTGGTAGCCTCCTATCTGGTACCCCCAGACCTTCTCTTCCACCTCTTCGAAATACTGCGCTTTGTTGATATATACCCGGGCGGTCTTTTTATCGTAGGCTACCTTCTTCACCAGGTTATCGCCTTTGCCCTGGAACTTGGCGATCGGTGGGTCGAGTTCAGGCGATTTAAGGAGATGGAGGTCGACCAGTCTTTTGCCATAGTCCCCTATCTTTTTAAACAATTGATGATCGGCGGTGAAGGGGATTCGGGGGAAGTCGATCTTTAAGAACTCGGCGTAGTTGGTTCGATAGGTGTTGGAATAGAGGACCCCATAAATGTAGTAGAAAATCTCCTCCGGCGTTGGTTTTACCCCGTAGGTTTTAGCGAGGGCATCGAACAGCTTGGGGTTGATATTTGGTTCTTTCTTGCCTGATGGTACCATCTTCGTCAGCAGGTCTTTTTCGCCTGTGCTGGGGTAAAGGTAGAGGGGAGAAATATTAGAAATTGAGACGGCAGAAGTTATAGAATGGGCATCTATTATCGAATTTGCTACGAAAACAGGTTCTATCCCTGACTTATCCATTTGTCTTGCTGTAATCAGCCCCAGGTTTTCCTTGAGCATATGGCGCATAACATTTTTACGGGGACGCTCAATCATTTCATCGTGATAAAAGATCCATTGAATATCAAAGGGTCTATATAAAATCTTTGTTATAGAATCTTCCCACTTATCATCCTTTCTCACATTTTCTCGGACATCTTTGAGTATCCAGTTTGGTTTGTCCTTTAAGTTGAATGTCTGCCTAATAGATTCATCGGAGTTTTTTTTATCATCGCGAAACATCCTAAGGCGTCTTTTAAGTGTTTCTTTATTAAAATCAATTACAAATCTGTCTCTCCCGGTGACTATCCCCACACTATTTACCGGGAGGATTTCAGTTATTTTGGGATATTGGGCGTATTTTTCTAAAAGCCGTTCATCTCTCGGCTTGAAGAGGTAAAATTCTGATCTCGGCGATAAACTCTGCCAAGGGGTTGTCTTAATATCGTTTCCTGAAAGCCAGTTATATTTTTTCTCTCTTAATCCCCATATCTCCCAATGATAGACCTTATAACCCGTTTCCCCTTTCTTCTTTATAAAGAGGGCAATCGCCACCCCCTGCCTTATGTCAAACACATTCTCGTCCTTGGAGCCATCGGGGCATTTCTCCTTCTTTAGGCTATTGCCGTGGAGGTCGAGGAGATAGATTTCGTTAAAGCTATCCATCAACGACTGCCGCATCCCGCGGAAGGTGGGGTTGTCGAGGTAGCTATGATTGGTGATGAAGCCCAATATCCCCTCGCCATTCTGATCGATCTTCCACTGGGCAAAGCGGATGAACTTTACATAATCATCCTGTAGCCACTTAGGGTTCTTCTCGCCCAGAGGTTTCCCATCTACCTTGTAGTAGGTTTTGATCTTCTCAGATATCCACTCACTTACATTGGCGGAATGGCCCGAATAAGGGGGGTTGCCGAGCACCACCAAGATTGGCTGTTCTTTCTTCACCTTGCCTGCCAAATGTGATTCCTCAGCGAGGGAAGACATCCCGGGAAGGGAGCTTTTGGCGAGTTCTTCCATCTCCAGCGTATTGGTGAGATAGAGTTTAAACCTATCGTCCTCCTGCAGTCTATAGCCCAGCTCCTCAAGGAGAAACGACATCTTAAGGTGCCCTACTGCATAGGGTGCCATCATCAGCTCAAAGCCGTAGAAGTTCTTAAGGATGTGCTCTTTTATAAAGTTCTCTTTCCCTCCCTCGCCATATTTCGAGATGAACTCCTCTACTGCCAGCTTCGCTGCTTCCGCCAAGAAGGTAAGGGTTCCCGCTGCTGGGTCGAGCACGGTAACCGAACTGTCGGCAAAGCCATCCCGCTTGCCAAAACGCTCCTTGAGTATTAGATGAAGGGAGCGGACGATGTAGGAGACGACCGGCTCCGGGGTGTAATAGACGCCTCTTTTCTCTCTTGTCTCTGGATCGTAGTGAGCAAGGAAGGTCTCATAAAAATGGACTATCGGATCCTTCCCTTTCCCTTTGTGGAAATAATCATCCAATATTTTGTTTACATCGGCTACCGAAAGCACCTCGGAGATGTCATCTATAATCCATTCCATCTGCTTCGGCAGGTCTTCTAAAGAGATGAACCTGAATATCTCCCTTAATATACCGATGGTGTGAGGGATCATATCGTAGGCAAGCTTCCGATTGAACCCATTAGCTGACCGGGTACGGGCAGCGAAAAGCCCATAAGTGACGGTTTGGGAGTAGAGATCGGCAAAATCCTCCTTTTCGAGGGTGCCGATGAGATATTTCTTAAATGCCTCGTAAAATCCTAAAATGAAGCCTTTTTCCTTTCTTTCTTCTTCCCTCAGCTCCTCCTTTACCACTGCATCCCGGAGGAAGCGGGTTCTTTTTGCCAGTTCAATAGCAAGCGATTTCGCATCATATACCTTGGGCAGGGAAAAGGAGAAGAAGCTCTCGAGCAGGTTGAGAAATTCTTTTTCTTTCTCAAGTGGTGGGGTGGTTTTTAGTTCCTGAGCAATGAAGGGTCTTCCGATTGAGACGCTCTTCATCCTTTCTCCATTGCGGTATAGCCTGAACTCGAAGAAATCGGTCAATATTAGGTTGGGAAAGGTGTGGCGGTAGCGCTTAAGCTGTTCGCTTTCTTCTATGTGGTCCAGGTTCTCGCCAGGTTTTTTCGCCTCGATATAGCCTACGATGTGTTCCTTACCATCCCAGACTCGGAAATCCGGATTTCCTGCCTCCGTTTTTTTCGGGAGAACGGTGATCTTAATATTGTCCTTCTTACTGGATCTTGCGTATTCATTAAGCAAATCCTCCAGCGTTGAATAGTAGCTTTCTTCACGCGCGTCCCCTCGACTGGCTATGTCCCCTATCTTCTTAAGGTATGATTTAAGAACTTTTTTATTCATTCCCCAATCTAAACTCCATTATTGTTGCTCTTATCAAGACAAAATTAGTCTATCTAAGGAGGGCTCTTTCTGTCAAATTACTATTTATGTGGTATGAGAGAGCTATTCTCTGGCGGTTATTATCTCCTTTAACTTCTCGATGCCGATATTACTTCCGGAGATGATGAGAGCGATGTTTTGGTTTTTAAATCGCTTCCTCTCTTTGAGGAGGGCGGCAACAGGGAGGGCAGAAGCCCCCTCGATCACCTTATGATGTTTTTCTAAGATGAGATAGATCGCCTCCTTTATCTCCTCCTCGGTTAAGAGGAAGTAGTCATCGACATACTTCTTACAGAGATCGAAGGTTATCGCCCCGGGCTCGATGCCCCCAGCGGTTCCATCGGAGAGGGTTTCCTCGCTCTTCATCTCGGTGATCCTTCCCGCTTTGACCGATTCATACATCACCGGAGAGGCAAGCGGTTGGCAACCGAAGACCCTTATCTTTTTCTTTTCCTCCTTCAGGTATCCCCCTATTCCGGAGATGAGCCCACCACCGCCAACCGGGACGAGAACCGCATCCACTTCCGGAAGTTCCTCCAGAAGCTCAAACCCTATCGTCCCCTGACCGCCGATTATCTCCGGGTCGTTATAGGGAGGGATGAATATCATCCCCCTTTCCTCTGCCTCCTTCCGGGCATAGGCTTCGGTCTCGACGCAGTCAGTACCGTAAAATTTCACCGGGGCATCATAGTAGCTTAGAGCTTCGACCTTTGCCCTGGAGGCGTTTTCCGGAAGGAAGATGGTACCCTTGATACCGAGTTTCTTAAGGCTGTAGGCAACTGCCAAGCCATGATTTCCGCTTGAGGCGGTTACTATGCCCCGCTCCTTCTCCTCCTCGGATAGAGAAAGGAGCTTGTTCATCGCCCCCCTTATCTTGAAAGCACCGGTCAACTGCTCGTTCTCCAATTTGAGGTAGATGTTGGAATTGCATAGCTTGCTGAGATAGGGCGAGAACTCAAGCGGTGTTCTTCTGATGTGGGGTCTTATCCTTTTTTCTGCTTTTACGACCTTCTCTTTTACATCCATAGTTGCAACGCTTATTATACGAGGTTCTTCTTCAAATTCCAAGGGCTCTTTTGCCAAAAGGAGCGGATGGGTTCTGCAGTATCTCCTTGAAGGAGACTTACTTATCTGCTACCATCGCTATAGGATAATATAGCAGAGATCTTGATAATGAAGACAATTTTCCTTGATTCCTGTCCCGTCTGCTCGTCTGATTTCAGGCATTGGAAGACCAAAACCACTTCCTTTGGAGATTTCAATATTGTTCTTTGTAATGGCTGTGGTTTCGCTTTCGTTAATCCAAGACCTACCCTGGAGTACTTAAGGAGTTTCTATTCCAAGCGGGGACATGGAGATAGGGGGCATAGATCCCTTGCTGAGGTTTTGAGAAGCGAGGAGGAATATCCAAACTCAACAATCGATGCCAAGAGAATGATCAAAACGATCATAGATATTCTGGGGGCTGAACCCGCTAAAGGGCGCAGAAGATTTTTGGATGTTGGCTGTGGCTATGGTTTCTTTTCAAGGGAAGCACTGAGATTTGGATTTGAGGTTACCCCCCTTGAGTTCGCTACCACCGAAAGAGCAATTGCAGAAGAGATGACAGGGCTCAAGCCCTTGCCTACCTCATTTGAGGATTTCTCGGCTGAGAAGGAGAGCTACGATGTTGTCCTGATGAGCCAGATATTGGAACATGCTTGGGATGTTAATCTATGGGTTGAAAAAGCCTATCGCTTGCTCACTGGTGGTGGAGTGTTGGCGATAGCCCTGCCCAACTTTGCAAGTATCTTTCGCCTTATCCTTCAGGAGAAGGACCCGTACATCGCTCCTCCTTCTCATCTTAACTTCTTCACCCCTAAGAGCCTCTCCTTGCTTTTGGGTAAATATGGTTTCATGGTGCGCGAGATTCAATGGGTCTCAAGAATTAGTCCAAGATCGATAGCTAAGAGACTACCTCTGGGGAAGGGGTTAGCTAAATATCTACCCGTTAAGCCTATATTGAGGTTGCTCGATGTGTTTCATCTGGGGATGATGATAAATGTTTATGGGGTAAAAGGTTAGCTTGGAATTTATAGTTGGGGTGTGTTTCCATTTGGATTTAAAGGAGATATCAGGCATTTTCTTTCACCGGAGGATGCAGCCGACACCGTGTCTGCGGAGCTCCTCCCTCAGTAGTTCCATCTCAGCCATAGGGAAGGGAGATAGCTTTAAGGTCCCGTTTGCCAGGGTCTTTGATGGTACGAACCGTTGCAAGATGTAGTTTTTAACGCCCTTGATGGTCTTCCCTATATCCAAGATATCCTGTTTTGACAACAGTGGTTTGACTAAGGTGGTTCTGAATTCGTAGCTTACCCCTGAAGAGGCAATTATATCTATGCTCTTTCTTATTATCTCTCCATCTATCTCTCTTTCTACCACTTCCCGATACCGGCTGAGGGGAGCTTTGATATCCATTGCTATGTAGTCAACAAGTCCTTCGCCTATTATCTGCTCTAAAACCTCTGGGTTGCTTCCGTTGGTATCAAGCTTTACCAGATATCCCATACTCTTTATCCTGCGAATAAACTCCGTGAGGTCCTCTTGTAAGGTAGGCTCTCCCCCAGTTATTGAGATAGCATCGATCTTCCCCTTTCGCTTTTCTAAAAAGGAAAATACGGCTTCTTCTGCGATCGGCTGTTCGAAGAATCTTGGGTCAACGAGCTCGGGGTTATGGCAGTAAGGACATCTGAAGTTACAGCCCTGAGTGAATACAATAGCGGATATCTTGGTTGGGTACTCTATTAACGAGAATCTTTGAAAACCGCCGATATGCACGGCTACCCCTTTATGTTAAAAGCTTTTCTCAGTTTGAATTCTTCCTTCTTACCTTCATTCCATTGGTTTATTGGACGGAGATAGCCCACGACGCGGGAGTAAACCTCGCATCGTGCTTCACACTTGGGACATCTTTCTTGTTCCCCCGGGAGATAGCCGTGGGCAGGGCAAATGCTGAAAGTCGGGGTGATGGTGAAGTAAGGTAGATGATAATTCTCACATATCTTTCGCACCAGGATCTTTACACTTTCGGGGTCCTTGATTTGCTCTCCAATGTAGATGTGTAGGACGGTACCGCCGGTATATTTTCTTTGGATCTCATCCTGCAGGTCAAGCACCTCGAAGATGTCGTCGGTGTAGTTTACCGGGAGCTGGGTGGAGTTGGTGTAGAAAGGCTCCGCTCCCTTCCTCCACTCCTCCTCGTTGGCGCATATTATCCGGGGGTATTTCTCCTTATCTATTTTCGCCAGCCTGTATGATGTTCCCTCAGCTGGGGTTGCCTCGATGTTGTAATTGTTACCTGTCTCCTCCTGGAAGGAGAGGAGCTTTTCCCGCATAAAATCGAGGACCTTTATGGCGAATCTTCTTCCTTCCTCTTTTCCAATATTCACCCCCAGTAGGTTGAGACAGGCTTCGTTCATCCCGATTAGCCCAATGGTGGAGAAGTGGTTCTTCCAGTATTCCCCGAACCTCTTTTTCACATTGCGGAGATAGAATCTCGCATAAGGATAAAGCTCCTTCTCCGTGAGTTTCTCTAAAACCTTTCTTTTTATCTCCAGGCTCCCCTTGGCAAGTATCATCAATCTTTCTAAGCGTTTCATAAACTCGCTTTCGTCCTTCGAGAGGTACCCCAACCGTGCCATATTTATGGTGACCACACCTATCGAGCCGGTTAATGGATTGGCTCCAAATAACCCACCGCCTCTCTTCTCCAGTTTTCTAAGGTCTAATCTGAGACGACAACACATTGAGCGTGCATCTTCAGGAGACATATCGGAATTTATGAAATTGGAGAAATAAGGTATTCCATATTTAGCAGTGACCTGCCATAGGGTCTTCAAATTAGGATCATCCCAGTCAAAGTCGTGGGTGATGTTATAAGTTGGGATGGGGAAGGTGAAGACCCTGCCCTTGGCGTCCCCCTCTGAGAGCACTTCGAGGAAGGCACGGTTCAAGATGTTCATTTCCTCTTGGAAGTCCCCATAGGTTGCCCTCTTTAATTCCCCGCCTATCACCACAGGTGAGTCGGCGTACATCTTGGGGACCTTTAGGTCCATAGTAATGTTTGTAAACGGTGTTTGGAACCCCACTCGTGTGGGTACATTTATGTTGAAGATAAACTCCTGCAAAGCCTGTTTCACCTCGGGATAGGACAGGTTATCGTATCGAATAAAGGGAGCGAGGAAGGTATCGAAATGGGAGAAAGCCTGTGCGCCAGCAGCTTCGCCTTGCAAGGTATAAAAGAAATTTACGATTTGCCCAAGAGCACTTCGTAGATGTTTAGCTGGTTTGCTTTCCACTTTACCCGCTGCGCCTTTAAAGCCCTGGAGTAGCAGGTCATTGAGATCCCAGCCGACGCAGTAGGTGGAAAGCATATTTAAATCATGGATGTGAAAGTCACCTTCGAGGTGAGCTTCCCTTATTTCCGGAGGGTATATCTTGTTCAACCAGTAAATCTTGCTTATCTCCGAGGAGATGTAATTGTTCAACCCCTGAAGGGAGTAAGCCATATTGCTATTTTCGTTTACCTGCCAGTCCAGCTTCTCTAAGTATAGATCGATCAAGTCCACTCCTGCCTTGGAGACAATTTCCCTTATCTTCGCGTGTTGATCGCGGTAGATTATGTAAGCCTTTGCTGTTTTCTTGTAGGGGGATGAGAGGAGGATTTCCTCAACGATATCCTGGATCTCCTCTACCGTGGGGATCCTGTGAGTGATTATCTGCTGGGCTAAGTTTAGGACCCTAAGGGTGAGCTTTTTAGCGATCTCTTCACCGAACTCCCCGGTCGCCTCGCCCGCTTTTTTTATTGCGGTAGTGATCTTTTGAGCATCGAATTCAACTACTCGTCCATCTCTCTTCTTTATTTTTGTAAACATGTTTCTTTCTCCTGAATCACAGCATCTGCCTTTATGATATCTTTCCCCATTTACCAAGTCAACCAGGTAAGGTTCAAAATGGGCCTAAAAATTTGGCTTTCAAGTAAGAAGATGGTTTGTTATTTTATAACTTACAGAGAGATAGTATAACCCGTTTCAGCGCCCATTCCGGGTCTTTCTTCCCGGGGAACTCCTTAAGTTGAACGATTATAAGCCCCATCCTGCCAATTAAATCTTTCCATTCAGCTACGGTAAGCACCTTCGATTCTGCCTCGCCTTTGTACTTCCCTTTGAGACTTAAGAAAAGGGTGATAAGGAACGAGAAAATTCTTCCCCCAAGGGTTCTCCATTTTTCTGGGGCAGCAATATCAGCGATAACGATCTTTCCTTCCGGTTTTAAGACCCTTTTGAATTCGGTTAAAGCCTTTTCCACTTCCATATGCCGGATGGCAAAGGTGGAGGTTATCAGATCGTAGCACTCATCTTCAAATGGTATATCCTCTCCCTTGGCTTTCACGATGAGAATTATATCTCTGAGCCCTTCCTTTTCGATGTTTGACTTCGCTCTCTCGAGCATCTCGCCCGAAGGCTCGATTGCCAGTATCCTAAAGTTCCCTGAAAGAGCCCTGGCAAGGAAGATGCTGGTTAACCCGGTTCCGGCGCCTACATCCAATATCTTCATCCCTGGTTTTAAGGCGCAAATTTCTATGAAAGATGTCATAAATTCATAGTAGTCAACCTCTGCCTTTTCAAACAGCTTTACTTTGTCATAGTTATAGCTTTCCGCCCATATCTTATACTGTTTGCTTACTTTTTTCTCTTTCATCTGTACTTTTCTTGTGGTTTTTTAGCGAGGAAATATCCCATAATATCCCGGTAATCCTCTTTGAGGTTTATAAACCCAGCCCTATTCAAGAGATTGAGGCAGTTTCTCCTTGAGAGGAACTTCCAAGCCATTCCAGGGGATAATATAAGGGTTAATGGAGTCCGTAGTGGTTCCATTAGCAAGAATTTACCTCCTGGTTTGAGCACCCTGAGGATCTCGGATAGGGCTTTGGGCCTCTTTTTATTACTTGAGAAAGAAAGCAACGAACCTCCGGCGGTTACTACATCGAAAGAATTGTTCAAGAAGGGGATATTAAGCACATTACCGGTCTTGAATTCCACCTTATCCTTTACCGCCTCGATTTCTGCATTTTGGTAAGCCTGTCTGGGCGAGATACCTTTTATATCAAGCTTATCCCAGATATCGATACCGACTACCCTCCCCTCCGTAAGGAGTTTGGCTACCCCGACGGTTACCTTTCCTAAACCACAGCCTGCGTCCAAGACATATTCATCGCCGCAGAAGGAGGGATAAAGTTCAGTTAATCTTCTCTCCCCTTACCGCGCTTCCCGGACAAATAAGCCTCATCCTGCACCTGGTACAACCCTTTTTCCTGCCGATCGGTCCGTTATAAAACGATAATAAGAGAAGAAGCGATAATACCACCACTTTTGAGGTGGTGAATCTTTGAAATATTGAGAAGACGGTCAAAATGAGGGGAACAGCCATTAAAAGTCCATAGACAGCCGGGGCAAGTTTCAGTCCGACGCTTTCGTTGAACCCTTCAATATCGCCCCGGCTAAAGAAAAGAGCGGATAGTTTCCCTCAACCGATGGAGCACCATTTATCGTAGTAGTAACAATTGGTGCAGACCAGTCTTCGGAGCACGATGCCGACCGTCACGATGGCGAAGGAGAGGTAGATCCAGCCGAGAATGGGATGTATGAAACGACAGGCGATGGTACCCAAGGCGATCAGCAGGATGAAAAGGACATTGTTGAAGACTATCTCCCCCTTGGGATACTTCTCCAGCCCTTGCTCATAAAGTTTAATTTTGGGGCTCATAAATTGTCCTCCTTAAATGTTAAGTTCCGTTTTATATTTTTTATAGTATAGAACAAATCTACTTTTAACTCAAACCCCTTGGTTTCGGTTCTGCAGCCGACTCTCATTGCTATTCATTGCGAACACATTTTTTTAATGTATCTTTTTTTCTAAAACTTTCGAAAAAGCTTGACAAAGGGGATATCCGGCATTATATTTGATAATGATTATTATTTTCAAAAGGAGGAAGGATTGGGAGAAAAAGAAGAGTTTAGGGTGACAAGACAGCGAAGAGTTATTCTTGAGGAGCTTAGGAAGATGAAAACTCACCCCACCGCGGATGAGGTTTACGAGGTGGTGAGAAAGAAGCTTCCCCGCATCAGTTTAGCTACTGTGTATCGGAATCTCGAGATGCTCGCCAAGGAGGGAATTATAAAGAAGCTCGAGATGGGAGGTGGTCCCAAGAGGTTCGATGGTGATATTAAGCCCCATCATCATATCTGCTGTATCCGCTGTGGTCGGGTGGACGATATTTATGTTGACATACCGTTTCCCATTACGGATAATGTTCGTAAGGCAACTCCTTACAAGATAATCGGCTACAGATTTGAACTCGTTGGCTTGTGCCCTAAGTGCCTGAAGGAAGGGAAAGGCTCGAAGGAATAATCTTCTTCGTGGTTTGTTAATTACATTTTTAAAAAACAGAGAAAGGGAGGTTTGGTTATGGGAGAGATGGAGAAAAAGATGCCGCTTATTGGGGATAAGTTCCCCAGGCTTGAGGTACAAACGACCCAGGGGGCTCTCACCCTTCCCGATGCCTTTGCCGGTAAATGGTTCATTCTGTTCAGCCACCCGGCTGATTTCACCCCGGTATGCACCACCGAGTTTGTCGCTTTCCAGAAGAGGTATGACGAGTTCAAGAAATTGGATTGCGAGTTAATTGGTCTGAGCGTGGACCAGGTGTTCTCCCATATTAAATGGGTTGAGTGGATCAGGGACAAGCTCGATGTCGAGATCAAGTTCCCCATCATATCGGATACGGGAAAGGTCTCTTCCCTTCTCGGACTTATCCATCCGGGGAAGGGGACGAACACAGTACGAGCGGTCTTCATCGTCGATCCCAAAGCGGTGATAAGAGCTATCCTCTACTATCCGCAGGAGCTTGGGCGGAATATGGATGAGATACTGCGGATGGTGAAAGGCTTCCAGATATCGGATAAACATAAGGTCGCTATCCCGGCGAACTGGCCCAACAACGAACTGGTGAAGGACGAGGTTATCGTACCACCTCCGCTCGATGAGAAGACGGCGAAGGAAAGGACTAAGAAGTACACCTGCTTCGATTGGTGGTTCTGCCACAAAAAGTTAACATAAGGAGGAAGTAATGACCAAGAGGTTTCAGATTCATAAATGTGAGGTCTGCGGGAACATCGTAGAGGTGCTCCACCCGGGAAAAGGGCAGCTTGTCTGCTGTGGCCAGCCGATGAAGCTCTTCGAGGAACAGACGGAGGAGCAGGGTTATGAAAAGCATGTTCCCGTAATTGAGAAAACCGAAAAGGGGCTTAAGGTAAAGGTGGGGAGCATTCCTCACCCGATGGAGGAAAAGCACCATATCGAGTGGGTTCAGCTGATCGCCGATGATAGGTCCTACCGCAAGTTCTTGACCCCGGGCGATGCCCCCGAGGCTATCTTCGAGATCGAGACGGAGAAGGTCTCCGCTCGGGAGTTCTGCAACATCCACGGGTTATGGAAGGGAGGTTCTTGATGATCGGGAAGAGGATGGAGCGTGCGTTTAACGAGCAGATAAAGAATGAACTTGAATCCGCTTACCTCTATTTCTCGATGGCTGCTTATTTCCATTCACTCGGCTTGGATGGGATGGCGAACTGGATGAGAGCGCAGACCATAGAGGAGATCGTTCATGCGATGAAGTTCTTCAATCACATCAATGAGCGCGGTGGCAGGGTGGAGCTTCCCGCCCTTTCAAAGCCAAAGAAGGAGTGGGCATCTCCTCTTGAGGCGTTCAAGGATGCTTACGAACACGAGAAGTTTATCACCTCTACCATAAACGAGCTGGTCGAGCTTGCCGAAAAGGAAAAGGATTATCCGGCGAAAGCCCTTCTTCAATGGTTCGTTACCGAGCAGGTGGAGGAGGAGGATTCCACCTTGAAGGTGGTGCAGATGCTTGAGCGAATCGGCGATTCCGGAAATGGCCTTTTGATGCTCGACAGGGAATTGGGAAAGAGAAAGGCAACCCTCTCCTCGGATACCGCAGGGGAGGGACAATGAGAACCCTATTTGGATGGGGAGGGAGCGGAGAGGATCATTCAGCTCGGTGGTACCCCTATCATCAATCCCAAAAATTGGTTTAAACTCTCCAATTGTGGCTACGAGGCACCGGTTGATCCCTCGGTGGTGGCGATCTTAAAGCAGAATGTGAAGGGTGAGCAGTGCGCCATCGAGGTATATAACAAGCTCCTCAAGCTGGTAAAGGACAAGGATCCAGTTACCTACCATATGGTATTGAAGATCCTCTCCGATGAGGTGGAGCACGAGGAGGACCTCCAGGCGATCCTTGAGGACATCGAGATAGCGAAGAAATAACTGAAAAGAGGAGATTTAAAGAAAGGCGGCAACAGGTCTTGACATCGGTTGAGGATAAGAGGAGAGAAGCCTGTTGTCGCCTGGATTTCATCAGGAAGATTAGTAAGAAAACCTTGAGGTGTAGGGATGAGTGAAGTTTTTAAAGCGGTTGAGATAAGCGAGAATGTCTATTGGGTAGGGGCGATCGATTGGGCGATCCGCGACTTTCATGGTTACTCCACTAAAAGAGGAACCACCTACAATGCCTACCTCATTCTCGCCGACAAGGTGACCCTGATCGATACGGTGAAGGCTCCGTTTAAGGATGAGCTCATCGCCCGTATCGCCTCGGTCATTGAGCCAGAAAAGATAGACTATATAGTTTCCAATCACTCAGAGATGGACCATTCCGGGGCACTCCCCGAGGTAATAGAGCTGGCAAAGCCGGAGAAGGTATTCACCTCTGCGATGGGGGTGAAGACCCTCGCCGAGCATTTCCATTCTCAAGAGAGGCTAGTTCCGGTTAAAGATGGGGAAAGCATCAGTTTGGGCAATATGAAGCTCACCTTTATCGAGACCAAGATGCTTCATTGGCCCGAGAGTATGTTCAGCTACCTGGCTGATGAGGGGATCCTCTTCTCTCAGGATGCCTTCGGGATGCACCTTGCCACCAGCGAACGGTTTGCCGATGAGGTACCAAGCGACATTCTGGAGTTCGAAGGGGCGAAGTATTTCGCCAACATCCTTCTTCCTTTCTCCTCATTTGTGTTGAAGCTTCTTGAACGGGTGACGAAACTCGCTCTTGGCATAAAGATGATAGCGCCGGACCATGGACCGATCTGGCGGAAGGATATCGGGCGGATACTCGACTTATATGGGATATGGGCAAACCAGAAACCGACGATGAAGGCGGTGATCGCCTACGATACGATGTGGGGTAGCACTGCTCTTATGGCACGGGCTATCGGTGAGGGGATTGCTTCCTCTGGTGGAAGCATCAAATTGATGCCTCTTCGTTCCTCTCACCGGAGCGATGTCGCCACCGAGATACTTTCTGCTGGTGCCCTGGTGGTAGGTTCGCCTACTATAAACAACAATATGTTCCCTACGGTGGCGGATCTCCTCTGTTACCTTAAGGGGCTTAAGCCTCAAAATTTGGTGGGGGCTTCTTTTGGCTCGTATGGCTGGAGTGGTGAAGCGGTGAGACAGGTCGAGGATATCCTTAAGGCGATGAAGGTGGAGGTGGTGGGCGAGGGCATCAAGGTGAAGTATGTCCCGGATAGAGATGCCCTCAAGGAGTGCAGATCCTTTGGAGCCTTGATCGGCAAGAGGATAAAGGAGAAGGTGGGATGAAAAGATGGCGTTGTACCGTATGTGGCTACATCCATCAGGGGGAAGAGCCACCGGATAAGTGCCCCAACTGCGGTGCCCCGCGGGAAAAATTCGTGGAGGTGTCCCCCGATTTTGCGAAGCTACATATGCATTACGGAGAGAAGGTCTCTTATGGGGATGAGGTGGATGTAAATCCCTTCTTCGGGGATTACCAGGCTATCGCCCCTTACATCTACAATCTTCCGGTGGGAAAGAGGGTTCCCCTCCACAAGCATCCTACTACCGATGAGCTCTTCTTCGTTCTTAAGGGAAGGATCAAGTTCAGGGTGGGAGATAAGGAGATAGTAGCGGTAAAGGGTGATCTTGTTCAGGGGAGGATGGATATCCCCCATTCCTTTGAGAACATCGGGGATGAACCCGCGTTCTTCCTCTCGGTCAAGGGACCAAAGCCGGTGGACCTGGTAATGCTCGAGGATACAAAGGAGGGGAAGTGATGGAGAATGAGCTGGATCTTAAAGCCTTATGGAGCATAAGCTATGGACTATATGTAGTTACCTCCCATAGTGATGGTAAGCTGAACGGACAGATAGCGAATACCGTGTTTCAGGTTACTGCCGAGCCCGCTCGTCTTGCGGTGAGTATCAACAAGGAAAACCTGACCCACGAATACATTGCAAAAAGTGGCGCCTTTGCGGTATCCATCCTTGATGAGGATACTCCGGTGGAATTCATCGGGCTTTTCGGCTTCAAGTCGGGAAAGGAGGTGGATAAGCTCGCCCAAGTGACCTTTAAGAAGGGGGCTACTGGCTGCCCCTTGGTGACCGATAACGCACTCTCTATCTTAGAGGCGAAGGTGATAGATAAGCTTGATATGGGCAGTCATACCATATTTGTGGGTGAACTTGTCTCTGCTGAGGTGTTGAGGAAAGGAAAACCCCTTACCTATGCCTTCTACCACGAGAAGAAGAGAGGCAAGAGCCCGAAGAAGGCGCCAACCTATAGGGGGAATCAATAAATAAAGAAAAGAGGGAAAAGATGAAGAAGTATATTTGCGATGTATGTGGCTATGTTTACGATCCTGCGGAAGGGGATCCCGATAATAACATAGCCCCAGGGACCCCATTTGAGGATCTCCCCGATGATTGGGTCTGTCCCATTTGTGGTGCGGGGAAGGATGAATTTTCGCCTGAGGAGTAGGCGGCAGATCCATTTTTCCCTGCTGAAGGGCTTGACTTTGATTAAGACCAAGCCCTCTTACTTATAGCTTTAAAGGCAAAGCTCGGCAAGTATCTCAGGCAGCTTCTCTACAAATTTCCTTATCTCGTCCCGGACCCGGCGGTAATGAAAGAGTGCTTCCTCTTCGTCCTTGAGAGAAGAGACAAGTTCAGGAGGATCATCGAAGTAGATATGACATAGTTTGACCCCACCCGGGAAGAGGGGGCAATTCTCCTCCGCTTCACTGCAGACGGTGATCACATAGTCGAACCCGATGTTTTTAACCTCATCTATAGGTTTCGATCTTTGGTGGGAGATATCCACCCCTGCCTCAGCCATTACCTTGACTGCAAGGGGATCAAGCCTGTGAGGAGTTATTCCTGCGGAATAAGGTTCTATCTCATCACCCTTGAGGTGACGCGTCCACCCCTCCGCCATCTGAGAACGGCAGGAATTCTTACCGCATAGGAATAGGATTTTGAGCGTCCCATACAGACTAACATAGAGGGTAATTTGTCTCAAGGTTCAACGATCTGAGATAAAAACGAAATAAAGTGGAGGGCCCTTCCTTGGGTAGAGGTGAAGCGTTGGTTTTCTCTCCACATTGAGTATAATAAAAAAAGTTCGTGTTTTGCATTCAATGATCAAGGTTAAAGGAAAGGTTGTATGTCACCAGGAAGCAGGGATTATGTAGTCTGTAACCTATGTGGTGCTGACGAGGGGAGGTTGCTCTTTCATCTTAGGGAGCTCCCTGATGGACGGAGAGAGGGGATTGTCCGTTGTGAAAGGTGTGGTCTTGTTTATCGGAATATTAGGGAGTCAACTGCCGTTATCCGTCAGCGTTATGAACAGGAGTATCAGCCAGAGGATCTCTCGGCGAGTAGGAGAGCGCTTTTTCGGCACTACATAAAATTGTTAGATAATTTCCGAAGGCTAAACCGCCTATTGGATATCGGCGCCGGGCACGGCTTTTTTCTCAGGCTCTGTACCGAACGCTCGTGGGAGTGTTATGGAGTGGAGATCTCGAAGGAGGCGGTGACTTTCGCCAAGGAAAAGTTCAATTTAGAGATATTTGAGGGCTCTCTTGAGGAGGCTCATTATCCCGATGATTTCTTCGATGTGGTCACTTTATGGAATGTCCTTGATCACTTGCCAGACCCAAAAGCCACATTGGTTGAGGTTCACCGGGTGTTGAGGCCCGGTGGCGGTCTTTTTCTTCGTTTTCCTAATGGAGCCTTCCAAATCGCCTGCCATAAATTCTTTTCCTTCCTCGGCGGTGTATGGGAGAGATTCGGTTCTTTCGACCCCTCTGTTTTTCATCTTTACTCCTTTGATAGGAGATCGATAGAGCGCCTTCTTAAGGAAACGGGATTTGTCAAAATTGCGGTGTCGAATTCGGTGTTATCTCTGAACGATCCTTCGGAAGGGAAGTTTAGCTTCAGGAAGAGGGTTTTTGCTCAACTGGTATATGGTTTTTCCAATCTGGTTGCTTTACTTAGTTGGGGGAGGTGGCTGATCGGTCCTTCTCTGTTCGTGAGCGCGGAAAAACCTGGCGGTTAACAAAATAGGATATTTCCTTGTTGCTTTCCCTCTTCTATTTCAGCTACAATGAATTAGAGTAAGAAGACGGATTTTTTCTTTGTCTTTCATCCCTCTTAAAGATTAAGGAGGTAGCAAGATGGGAACCAAGGGAAGAGAGATAATAGGGGTCAATGTGGACAAGTTGATAGAGCTTCTGAACAAGGCGCTTGCTGATGAGTGGCTTGCCTATTATCAATATTGGATTGGAGCGAAGGTAGTAGTAGGTCCTATGCGGGGAGCGGTGGTTGCCGAGCTTGAGGAGCATGCCGGGGATGAGCTTAAACACGCGGGGATGCTCGTTGATAGGATCATCAAGCTTGGGGGGACGCCGATCCTTAAGCCGGAGGATTGGTATAAGATGACCAATTGTGGCTATGAAGCTCCTGCGGATCCTTCGGTGAGGAAGGTTTTAGAGCAGAATGTGAAGGGTGAGCAGTGTGCCATTGAGGTTTATTCTAAACTGCTCGATATGGTTAAGGATAAGGATCCTATCACCTATAATATGGTTCTTGATATCCTTGAGGATGAGATAGAGCACGAGGAGGACCTCGAGGCTCTTTTAGAGGATATGAGGCAGATGAGATAAGACTGATTTGAGAATACGACTTGAACCCACCCTTCCCGATGGGTTCAAGATTTTTTGGTAGCTCAATTACTGTTATCGATCTGCTTGAGGAATATAGCCTCACCAAGGATGAAGACCGACTTCTCTTAGTTTTTTCGTGAACTTCGCATTTTTGCTACCCTTACATTCACTATGGCGTTTATGTTTGACAAATGACTTTTTTCTTCGGTATTATCAATTTGAAATTGGGGGTTTTTGAATTTATCAAGGAGAGCCACTGGTACCGAATACTTATCTGGAGGTAATTCCTCTTTAAGTTTCCGACGCTTGCCTGCCCAGATTAAAAGAAGGAAACTTGTTATCCTTCCACCTCACTGGATCATCACCATCTTAGAGAGCTCCTCGTGCTAACTTATCTGGCTCCTCAATTTTAGGTGCTTCAGTGTTATCCGGAATGGTTTATCTTTTGTAACCAATAAATGTCTAACGATTTAGGGAGGGTGGTACTATGAAGCTATTTGTAGGAGGGATCATTTTAGTAAGCATCGCTGTTCTCAGCCTGATAGGGAACTTTGCCGTGGAGCCGGTGACCAATGATCCTGGAGGAGCTATCCTTGGTTTCCTTATGTTTGCTGGCGGTGGTTCATTGATGATCTACTTCGGGAAAAAGGGAATGAATATCAGAAAGAGGGTCCTCGAGTTTGCCTTTGCGATGTTGCGGAAGGAGGAAGCCATCGATGCTGGCGAGATTTCGGGGAGACTTGGTCTCTCTGAGATCAAGGTAAGGGATATTCTGAGGAAGGAGCAGCTCAAAGGGGTGATACCCTTCAAGGCTGAGATAAAGTAACTCATTAACAAAAAGAAATAGTCCTCTTTTTCAAAAGGGTGTACCCTTTATTTTTGCCCGGTAATTGAGGAGGAGAGGCATCTGGTCTTTTCCTTTGCCTACCGATATATGCGCAGAGTTTTATACTCGCTGGACCTCGAAGTAGAGAAGCGCGTGGTCGGAGTACTTTTTGATTTTATCGGTTGTAACTCCCTCTTTTTATTTGTCGTAATTTATCCCTTGACAATGTGATTCCCTCTCTGGTATTCCTTTAGCAAAAGGAGGGGTTCAAATGGCTAAAAGATCAAGTGGCGGGCTTATCGTAGCCCATATCTTTTTTGTCGTTGGTTGCTATGTCATTACCTGGGGGATAAAGGGCTCGGCAAGCTTTAAGGCAGTCCTCACAGATCCGCTTTTCTGGGGCTTGATTGCCCTCCTCGGGGGCTTCTGTACTATCGCTGTATGGCGGAGGGGAGCGAAGTAGCAGGATCAATAAATATTATTCTCTGCCTCCTCTAAACAAAGGACGGTGTACTGTTTTTTCTTCCTTATTAGAGGAGCTTCTCCTTGGGAGGAGGGAGGGAGTTTTTATCCTCCGAGGTATTTTTCTGGGAGAGAAACCAGAGACATTTTTCTCTCCACCCGCACTTTCCGCATATACGCTCGATATCGGAGCTGTTTTTCAACCTTTCATTGGCAAGATGAAAGATATCTTCAACTTTAACCCTCACCCCTGCCTTTAACCCTAACCGCCTTAAGATATATCCATCTGTCCCCCTTGTCCTCTCATCAGAGTCTGGATTCCGCCTGCATATTCCCTTCTCTTGGTGAGGGCAAGAAGAACAGATAACATCACATTTATCGATTATCTCTATTTCCAAATGGGGGGAGGAATTTATCTCCTTCACCACTTGAGCCATAGTACCTACGAAATCCCGGCTATATCCATATCCTTGGAACCCCTGAAGGCATAAGAGGTGATGGGCTCGGATGCGCATATTATCAGTATTTCCGATGGAGGTATTTCGACCTATCCACCTCCCCGTTATACGAAGCCTTGGGAAGAATAGAGGTACTAACAGCGGCAGCTATAACTGCTTTCACCAGATCGACGAGGATGAAGGGTATCACCCCTTTAACCAGTGCCTCTAAGAAACCAGCTTTTATAGCAAGTGCCAGAACAGTTGCCCCAAAGAGATAAATGATCCCCACCCCAAGCATCATATACTTCAGCTGAGAGAGGAAGCTACGAGCGGAGATATATCTATCTATATATCGCCCGACTATCAGGGGAGCGATGATAAAACCGATGAAATACCCTCCCGTAGGAGAGATGAAGGTGGCTAAGGAGCCCGATGCCCCCCCGGCGAACCAGGGCATTCCAGCTATCCCCAAACCCACATAGATCATCTGACTGATCGAACCAAACAGTCCGCCACAGATTACCCCACTTAGGAGGACGCCTAAAACCTGACCGGTGATGGGCACCGGGGTAAAGGGTAAGGGGATGTAGATCCGGGCTAAAAGTCCGGTTAAGCAAGCCATCCCAAATGCGAGTATGAGCTTATTTGCCGCGGTTAAGCTATAACGCCATTTAAAAAACAGGTATCTTGCCCTTAGATATCTTTCGATTACTGCTACTTCCTGCATCGTCTCCTCCTTCTTTCACTACCAAAAATCGAGTTTATAATACCCCGGAGGTTTTCAAATTTGAACTCCTAAAAGTTTGAAAGCCTCCTATTCATTTGAGGCCGGTGGAGAGAGCCTCCGCTATCAATCCAGCGATTGGAGGAAAAAAGAAGGTGCTCGCAAGACGGATCAGGGTGAACCTCCAACCTAATATTCCCACTTCCATCGGTAGGCGACTAACTGCCCACAACGACCATCCGGTGAGGAAGGCAACCATAGTTCCTATGCTTGCGCCAGAACGGAGGAAGACAACCACGGTAGGAAGACTGACATAGGGTCCCCCCGGGGTTAGCGCCCCAGCAATGGTGCCGATCAGTATCCCCCTGATGCCTGCCTCCGCCCCTATCCACTGTGAAAGGAGCTCTCGCGGGAGAAGGACCTGCACCATACCAGCCACTATGAAGGCGAGGATAAGTAGGGGAAGGATCTCCACCGTCATATTAAAAGCGAGCCTCATCCCAACAATGTGCTTCCCTTCCCCTTTGTAATACCCTACGAGGAGAAGAACCAAAGCGAGTATCGCCATTATGATCGTTGGAAGAAACATATTGCTATTCCTCCGTTTCTTCATCTTATTTTGTCCTTCCACGGTCTGCCACACAGAGTAGTTTTCCAAACTCGAACTTATTTTCCTTCCTCCAAACAGTATATCAGAGATAAAGGGAGAAAAACACATTCCCTTCCGGTGGTCGGAGTAATCCCGAAAGCCCTTCTTATGTACGGCGTTATGGCTCTCCTACCATCCTGGTCAACGAAGAGGATGTGGCGGGAGTCGAGCCTTCTGAAGGGGGCTCCTGTTGTCGGATATACACTACCTCTTCCGGGGAGATACGAGGTGTCCCTCCGGTGGAGATGATCGCTTATGCTCTCTCTTCCGCCAACCAATTAGGCTCTGGTTCCGATTCCAGCTAAAGAAGAGTTATTCTGTTTTCCGTTTTACTTTCGAGAAGCTATAGGTCCTTTCGCCCTTTTTTGATAGCTGGAATAATCCTCCGCTCGTCAGCTGGGACAATATCTCTTTCTCCCTCATATGGTGATCGCTGAAGGAAAGGATGCCGTTAGGCTTCAATACCCGGTATAGCTCAGCGAGTAGTTCAGTTGGGTTATCTATCTCGTGGAAGGTGTCGTAGAGGAGGATGACATCGATGCTTTCGTCCGGCAAACCCGTTTTGCAATCGGAATGGATGGTCTCAACATTGGTAAGCCCTTTCTTCTCGATGATCCTTTGAACCCTCTCAATTGCTAACGGGTTGATGTCAAGGGCATAGACCTTACCCTTCTCCCCTACCAATCTTGAGGTGGGGATGATATAGCTTCCCGGTCCTACTCCATAATCGAGCACGCTAAAGCCGGGCTCGATCCCCACCTCTTCCAAGATCTTCATTCTCGGTAGGAGGAGGTCGCGCAGCTTGAACGAAAGCGCCATAAGTTTAAAACTAAGAGCCGATCCCTGCTTTTTCATCCTTCTCTGACACACCGGCAGAATCCGTGGTAGTTAGCGCAAATCCCACCCATCAAAGAGAACAAGCCCCAAAAGAGAGGAAGGCCAAAGATATGAGATATGGTAGGTTTTGCATAAGGTAGAAGGTATATTCCCCAGGTAATGAGGAAGCATCCGAGGATGATGCAGGTATGGCCAAAGACGAGGAGAGCTGTCCTTCCCCCTCTAAACCCTAAATAGATGAGTGCTACCCCAATGGATAGCATTACTATTCCTCCGGGGCTTCCTTTCGAGAGATTGATCATCCCGAAAACCGCCAGAACAATCCCCAATATCAAACCAACTAATCCCTTAAGCTTCATGTTGTCCTCCTTAGATTTGATTCTTACTCGTTTACCGCATATATTTGAACGATTTTTTTGACAAAATGGTTTTAACCTTTGGTTTTTGAAATAGACGGAGAAGTTGGGATTTCCCTATAATCGTGAGACTCATATTTACCGTATGTATCCCATGGCCCCCTTCTTTCAGGATCACCTTCTTTTTATTACCGCATTTCCAGTTCTTGAATATCTCTTCGCTTCCGCTATGGTCTATAATCTCGTCTTGTGCTCCGTAGATCAAAAGGAGCGGTTTTTTGATGAGTTTGGCATTTTCCGCTGATTTATCCATAATTTTTCTCGCGCCTGTGAGGTATCTCATACTGAACTTCTTGACGATAAGGGGATCTTTAGCTCGCGCTATAGCCTCTTTTCTATCTTCGGGATGCCTTATCTTCCTCGGGTCTCCTTTCATATCCACGGTAAGGGCGGATGGGCGGAAGATGTAGTTGAAGGCATAATAGATGTAGGTCCAGAAGGATGGTCCAGATCGCTTTGAATAGCGATAGGCAGGATTTATTAGGATGACGCCGGCGATCTCTCTCCCCAGGTCTGCTCCAAGCTGGATGGCTATAGCACCCCCCAGGCTGTGCCCGAACAAAAATAAAGGCTTTTTCGGGTGTTTTTCCTCAAGTTTTTTGACGAAGTCCCTGAAGTCTTTTAGGAGTAGATCAAAGTCCGAAATATCCCCTCTTTTGCCTTCGGAGTATCCCGTACCCCGGGGATGGAGGATATAGAGGGCGAAACCTTCTCCTGAGAGTAACTCACCCAATTTATTGTAATCTCCCTCTCTTATTCCGCCGATGCCCGGGGTGATCATTACTATCCCGCGGATCTCCTTCTTGAGAACAAACTCTTTGTAATAGAGCCTTAATCCGTCTCTTGAGAGGAAGTAGTGAGGATCCCTCTCTTTCGGCGAGAATGGAGGCTTAACCATTAACTGACTGAAGGACCAAGCAAAAAGCATTAGGCTTATAAGAGAGATTGGTCTTCCCCTTCTATTCTCAGGCGTCATGTTTAATTAAAAATTTTATCCTCGGTCGCATTGCTTTTATTTTGCGAAATTCTTTTAATATTACTTAACGGTATGTGGTAATGGCAAGCCAAAGTTCAGATTAAAAACTCCTCCCCTGATTTATTGAACTTACACATATACTAAGGAACCATAAAGCAGAAAGTAGCGAGACGGACTACGATCGCTGACCGTAAATTGTGAACCGAATTATTACAGAGGGAAAAGAAAGACTTTTGGGGGATATTTTAGTATTTGAAGGTTCCATTTTTGGTAGAAAGGTGGATGGGGTGATGTATAACTATAAATCTAGAGGCTTGGAGATTAGATTGACTTTTTGCTTTTCTCTGCCTTATGTGGTATAAATTTTGGCAGTTAGAAAGGTGATCCTCGAGGGGACTGTAGAATATTTGGGAAAAGGGAAGTTTACTTTTGATAAGATGGCAAGGAAGGCAAAATCTCCGCCGTGAAAATTGCTAATCAATGCAGATTTAGAAAAGATGAAATAGATGAATGGTGGAAGAAAGTAGGAAATAAAGAAGCTCTTATTAACAAAGGAAAATAATTTCTTCTCTCCTTGTTATTTTACTTCATTTTAAAGCCGAAAGTTTGAGGGCTGGGAACTTTTTGGTATTTATGAAGATGCTGGCTTCTCCTTATTATTTGGTATAACGTTCTGTGGCTATGCGAAGTTGTCCGAAGCTGCTCCCTGCACCTGTCGAAAGGCAGCGTGGGGCAATTTGGGTGAGGGCAGTACTCACCCGAACCGCATAGCCGCTGTTAGATGAATTGTGCACTTGGTTCATATATCAACCAAGCATTAAATGTGCTATCCCCAGAAAAATGCCCGTTCCGATTATATCGGCTAAAGTTGTTATAAGAGGAGTACTCGCTGTTGCAGGGTCTTTCTTGAAC